>JAQICV010000097.1 GCA_027858315.1 Candidatus Woesearchaeota archaeon | reverse complement strand
TTTATAAATATTTCATCATTAAAAAGTTCAACTAAAAAATTTAAATTAAATAATGTTAGATAAGGATATATCTTAATTATTTGTAGATACAATATTCTATGAAATTTTTTTTTAGCATCTTCACTTCTAATTGATTGTATTACATTTTTAAATTGTTTAATAAGTAAATTATTAGTTTTAATTTGATTGATATCTAAATCAAAAAACACATTATTAAACTTAACTTTATCTTTATTATCATTTCCAAAAAATACATTTATCATTGCAGTTGTAAATTCTTGAAAAGTAGAAAGTTCAGTTAAAATATCTAGACTTTTATCTAAAAACTTTTCTTTGTATATTTTAGAAAAGATTTCTTTATATTTAGTAGTATAAAAGAAATTAGTATAAATATAATTATTGTTAGAATTTGAAGAATTTGCCTCAACTAATGTATTTTCTTTAAAGATTTTTAAAAAATAATCTAAATTGTTACTAAAATAATCATTTATCTTTTTATTAACTTCATTCTCATTGAAAACATAATCTAATTTAAATCTGTCTATAAATATCTCAACTTCATTCAGAACTAATAAAGGACAAACTATACTTTCAGGTTTAAAAGGTTTGATTTTATCTAAACCTCCATAATAATCTCTAAAAGATATCGTCTCATTTTCTCTTAGTTTATGAATCTTATCGTCTAATATTTGGGATGGCGAATTAAAAAATATATTCATTTTTTGAGGAAAATAAAATAACATAAATTGAACATATATAAATTTTTCTTCTAAATTCGTTTGTTTATTTTTATTATAATAATCAATAAGGTTTTTATTCTCTTTTCTTAAATGAGACTCTAACAGTTTAAAATAATTATTTTTTATGTGGGCTTGTGAAATTACAAAATTTTTAAATAATTTGATTTCTCTTGGATTATCAAATAAATCTAAAAATTTCACAATTGCTTCCTTTACTTTATTAATATCTAAAATCATAATTTGATTCATTTTCCTACCTCATTAAATATTTTGTATAATCCTAATTCTGATTGTGATGGTAACAATATATAGGAATCCAAAAATTTCACAATATTTGCCATTAAAAAATCAAAATCTTTTTTCTTTTCTTTATCTTCCTCAATGTCTATCCTCTCATCTTGATATTTTGTTAAAGAAAAAGGTAAGAGTATTTTTATTTTTAGATTATCATTAGTTAAACCATCCCTTATTAAACAATTTAATATTTCTAAAACTCTTACAACCATATTCTCATTACACCTATCTAAATCATCAATAACAAGAATCAGAGTCTCTATTTTTTTTCGTTTCTGTTTTGTGTTTAATAGTTCTTCAAACTTATTTTGAAATTCATCAATTTTAATTGGTTTATGTATAGTTTTTTTCCCGAAATTATCGGGTCCATATCTATAGATTAAGAAAGCAATAAAAAGGGTTGCAATAGGGCTTAAAAAAGTAAAACATATTAATAAATATTCACTCAAATCAAAATCTTTGTAAATATTTAAGATAATAAACCAGATGATGGAAAGAATTGAGATTATTCCTAAAAAGAGATATAAGCTATTAAAAATTTTATTATTATTCATCTTTATTTTAGAGTTATCAAGTTCTATTCTCTCACTATATAAGCTTTCATTGAATTTCTCTTGATTCTTTTTATGATTAAGTTCTTTATTTAAATTTTTTAGGAGTTTTCTAATAAATTCAATTGGCTCATAACCCCAAACTGAGGTATTTATGAAAACAATATCATTATCCTTTTCATACCTATTCTCCAATAATTTTATTATGCCTGATTTTCCACTTCCGTAGTTACCAAAAATCCCAAAAGAAAAATCTTTATTATTACTTTCTAAAATATTATAAATAGACTCAACATAAATTTCTTCATAATATAATTTATCCTCATCTTTGCTTGAAATTGGTTCATCAATTTCTAATTTTAAATCTGAAATCAAGTTTTTTTTTGTCACTAAGTAGTATTAATTAAGGAAATGTATATAAATCTTATGTATGTGTTGTTATTTGTTTCTTAAATTTTTAAATTATATTTATTTTTTAATAATCTTTTTATTATTAAAAATACCTATAATCTCGTAGTTAAAGGCGTTCTCAAATCCGTTTATAAATAATATTCACTTCTTATAATTAAGTTCAAATGAGCTTAAATTCAATCGGGAAAATGGAGAATAACAATTTATCAAATGAATTAAAAGAGATTAACGCTAGTATTGAAAAACTAGAAAAGAAAGAGGATTTAATAAAAAAACTATATTTAGAAAATCAAAATAATACTGATTCTTATTACAATAAAAAGATAAATATTATCAAAGATAAACAATTTAAAGAAATCTCTAAACTTAGAGAACAAGAAAATGAAGAACTAAATAAAATCAAAGAAGAGAGAGAACCATTTCATAATAAGAAATATGATATTTTAAGAACTTTCAAATTAAACTCAATCAAAGAAAATTTAAACGAAGAAATCGAAATAAAATATAATGGTTGGAGTAGAAAAGATATTGAAACTTTAAAAAATGAAAATCTAAACTTAATAAAAATTGGTTCTTTTACTGCAATAAATCAAAATAAACCAATTAATAAATATGATTTGAGAATTGAAGTTTATTTTAAAAACTCAAAATTAGAGAATTATTTTAATATTAGATGGGGAAATCAAGTTTTTGAAAAATCTTTCAAAACAAAAGATGAAGTTAAAAATTATTTAAATAAAAATTATGAAAAAATCATATTAGAACATAAAAACAAACATGATGAAATTTTTGCAGAAATGGAGAAAATTAATATTAAATTAGATGAGGAGTTTAATTTTAATATTATTAAAGCTTATTCTCATCAATGGAAATTAAAAACCAAAGAACGAAATAAAGCAATTTTCATAAATACTTATGATGAAAATAAAAAGTTTGAAGTTGAATTTTTAGGAAATAATAAATTTAAATTATCGGATGAGGAAGAAAAAAGAGAATTCGAGTTAAGTTTAGAATATTCAGTTTATAATTTAACTCCTGAAATAATTATAGAATAATTATTATTATTTGTTTAAAATGCCTTTGTAATTGAGTTTAAAGGCGTTTAGAAGTTTGTTTATAAATATTTAAGTATTAATATAATTAAGTTCAAATGAGCTTAAAGCTTGAACTTGAATCAATCGGGAAAAATGGTTAAAATAAAAAAAATACAATTAAAAAGTTTAAAAGGAATTTCAAAGCTCTTAGAGAAAAGAGGAGTTGATTTAACAACTGCTAAAACAGGAGATGTTTATATTAAGTTAGAAAAAAGCGGAGGATTAATGGATGTTGTAATTGAAAAAATTGCAGATGATAGAGTTAGTTTTGCTTTTTATGGAAAATTAAACGGGGATGTTATGCGAGATCCTGAACTTACTTTTGTAATAAGTGAACAATTAAAATATAATGCTAAAAAGGGAACTATGGATAAAGTAGTTTATTTAATCCCTGAATCATTTCAAAATGATTATGTTGGAGTTTATGATGAAGTTTATTATATTAAAGATAAACAAGTTTATTTCAAACCACAAGGACAAAAAAGTATAATTGAGCTTGTAAAAGATATGAACAACAATATTTTAATGAGAGTAGATGATTTTTAAAAATGGTTTCTAAAAAACCAATTTTTATTACTGATTTTAATGCTCTTGATAGATATAAAAAAAGATTAGATAAAATTGAATCTGAGAGAGAAAGAATAAGAAATTATAATAAACTAGCAATGAAAGAAAAAAGAAAATTGATTCATCATAAGATCTTACATAATCTTAGAAATAAGGCTAATTTCACTAGAAAGAAAATTGACTTTCTTGAAACTAAAAAGGATTTAAAAAGTAAAGAGTATGAAATAAATAATGTTTTAGTTGTTGAGAACTACAAAGAAAATCAATTAGAATTCCATTTAAAAGAACAATTAGGATATAAAACAATAAAAAAACTTGTTAGTAGAAATTTTGAATGGAATAAAAATAAAAATTGTTGGAGTATTGATTTAAATACAGATACTTTAAAGTATTTGAAAATCTTGAAAGAATTAAATTAAATCCAAACATTTTTATATCTTATAAGCCTAGTTTATAATTGTGGGTGGTGTTCGATTTCCCGATTGAGCCACCCCGTATTTATAGTTCTTTATCTAAATATTTCCAATCACTTAAAATATTTTTATCGAAAGAATAAACTTTATTATCATTAAGTCTCCAAGAACTATCTTTGAAATAAACTATTCCACCAAATAATTTTTTATTTTTATTTTCTTTTATGTATAGATGTAAAGCCTCTGCTTTCTCTTTTGTTATACCTCCTGCCGTTAAATCTCCTTTTGTTTCAAGTATTCCAACTCGTCCATCATTAAATTGAACTATAAAGTCAGGATAAAATGATCTATTTAACCCATTAGTATCTTTATACTCTATTGCAAAATATTTAGGCTCGACTTCCCCATTTTTATACCACCATTTAATTTTAGAATTATTATCTAAATAGTTAATAAAATCACTTTCTAAAGAACTATCAGTTATATCATAAAAAGGTTTCATAATTGATTTTTTGTAATTATATTCTTTAAAATTAGTCGCATGAGTTATAATTTTAGGCACTTCCCAAATACTTTCAATTATCTCTCTTTGTTCAACCAATGTTTCTACAAATGTCTCAGTATATAATTCTTTAGCACTATTAACTAAGTCTATAATTGTTTGAATATTATTTTTACTTAATATTGCTCTTTGAATTTCAGAATAACTTTCAATCTTTAATTTCTTATTAAAAAATTTAAATAAAGCAGTTTTCAATCTTCCGCTCGAATCAGATGGTGAAAAAGGATAACATAATCTCATAATTAAATTATCAAACATATATTGTAATTCCCTATTACTAATTTTAGTTTTAATTTCAGTTCCACCCTCAACAGAATTTTCATCATCAATATTTCCAATTTTTCCATCTGTTAAAATTATATTAATTAATATTGATTGTGCCATATTAATTTTTCTATGAGTGTTTTCTTTTTCAACAATTTTAAATAACATTTTTATAAATTGTCCTGAAAGTCTAGTTTTTTCTCTTTGTCTTTTTAAATAAATTGATTTTAATTTTAAATCTTTATATAATTCTTTATCTCTTTTTGATTCATAAATTGTAATATAATCTTTTGCTATGTCTTGAGCAATTTCAACTTTAGATAAATTAGTAAAAACATAACCTTTGTTTAATTCTTCTGAATTGTAATGTTTAAACTCAGGCATTCTCATAATTCTCCCTATGGTTTGAATTGAAAATGTAATGGATTGCCAGTCTCTAAATAGAATTAAAATTGAAGAACGAGGACAATCCCACCCTAAGGCTATTGCTTGTTTGAAAATTAATACTTCAACTTCATTATCTGTTTTTTCAATATTTGCTAAATTAACTTTATCTTCTTTATCAGATAAATAAATTGCTAGTTTGCCATTTTCAACAGTTATATTTTTTTCTTTTAAAATGCTTATTACATCATCTTTTCTATCAATCATTCCTTTTCTATTATCAGGCAGTTGAATTAAAATTAAAGGATTTACATTTGAACCCTCATTTGCATAAGAATTAACTAACTCTTTTCTTTTTTCTAAGGCTTGTTCAATAATTACAATATCGGTAGTTTTATTTGAGGCTTTTTCTTCATTGATTTCAGGATTTATAGAAATCTCAGATTTAATCATACCTTCTCCTCTAACATCATTGAAGTCAACATTGGCAATAGCATCTCCTTGAAGTATAGGAGTTGCTGAAACTTCAATGGTTACTTTTGGTGAGATTAATGAAATGATTTCTCTCGATTTATCTGAAGTTGCAGTATGATGACTTTCATCTATTATTAAAATAATTTCTCTATTATCGGATTTTGTATTTTCAATAATTTTATCCAAATTATTGTCTTTTTCATTTTCTTTAATATATAAATTATCTTTTTTGTTTATACTTTGCCAATTAAAAAAAAGTATTTCATTTTGATTTAATTTTTTATCAACTAAGTCTTCAAAATTGGAACAATGTAAAATTTGATTATCTTCGTAATATTGTTCTAATTTTATTTTAGATTGATTATGTAATTTATTTACTGCAATCCAAATAAATGCAAAATCTTTATTATCTTGTCTTTTGTCAACTAACTTTTTAAGAAATTCTGCAATCATTATAGTTTTTCCACTTCCAGTAGGTGATTTAAAAATACAAACTTTATTGTTGTAATTAAGTAGGTTTTCAATTTCTGTTTTTAATTTAGAAACTGCTTTTTCTTGGTATTCTTTTAATTCAATCATTCTTTAATTATCCTCCTATAAATATGTAAAATTGCTTCAGGAATTGGAGATAATTTGACTCTATCTCTAATTTCTCGAAATTCATTTAAGTCTAAACTTCCATCTAATGTGAAACAATAAACCTTAAATTTACCAGGTATTGTCTTTGCTATTTTAATAAAATCTTCTATACAATAATCTTCAAATATAATTCCTAAGTTAAACTTATTGTTTTTAAAAATTTTAAATTCATCATTATTTTCAATTTTTTCAAAAGCATTTTCCCTTATGCAAATCATTTCAGTTGATTTATCAACAATCTTTTTTTTATTTTCATCAGTTATTTCAGAATCAACAAAATCGGTTTTAAAATATCTTAAATTTCCACCTAAACCTTCAATATTATTTCCTTTATTATCTTTATATCCATTAATAACTTTACTTATTCTTGGATAACATACATCTTTACAAATATTATTTTCATTATTAGTGCATAAAATAAATTTCCTATTTCCATTATCTAATTTATTTAATTCTAAAACGGCGTGTCCTGTCGTTCCTGAACCTGCCATAAAGTCTAAGATTATTGAATTTTTTTTTGAAGTTAATTTAATAAAATCTTTAATTAACTCTAATGGTTTAGGATTATTAAATATTTTTTCATTAAACATTTTTTTCAACAAATTAGTCCCATTACCACTACTGTATTCTGCTTTATAAAATATAGATTTTGGTTTTTTAGTAGGCATATCACCAATACTAGGTCTTACTTTTCTAGCCAAGATAATTTTATTATTTTTATCTCTTTTAACAATTATGTCAAAAGGTTGTTTTTTTATTTTATCTTTACTCCATCTCCAACTCATTTCTTTATTGTCTGAAATAGGATAGATAATATCATCTTTTTTAGAAAGAGGTTTATTATCATCTGTAACATAAAGTGAATTATCTAATTTAATAAATATTGGAAAATATAAATTTGGTCTTTTGTGTCTAGGTCCATTTACTCCGCCAGCCTTAATTGCTCCAGTTTTAAAATATCCATATTCATCTTCTTTCCATTCATCTAATTCTTCATCTTCAAGTTTAAAATGACCTATATTGCATTGAGTTTTATTTCTTGAATAGACTAAAGTATATTCGTGAGTTCCAGCAAAACCAAATTGGTCTTGATTTCCTTTGAGATTCATAATTGTAGGAATATTTGCAATAAAATTTTCTTCTCCAAATATTTCATCACATAAAATTTTTAATTGAGCCTGTTCATTATCATCAATAGAAATAAGTATCATTCCTGAATTTTTTAATAAATTTCTAGCCAATTTTAATCTTTTTTCCATGAAATTAAGCCATTTACTATGTCTAAAAGAATCTTCTCTATCCACATATTTATCATTATAAATAAAATCTTTGTTTCCAGTATTATAGGGTGGATCTATATAAATAACATCTATTTGTTTTTGATGTGTGAAATTTAAAGTAATTAATGAATGATAATTATCTCCTTCAATTAATAAATTATTTGATTCTTCTTCATTATTAACTATATGTTTACTTGAAACTTCTTTAAGTAATGGAAATTTTTTTTGAAATTCAGGATTAAATATTTCTTTTGCATTCTCACCATCAAAATTCATAAAATAATCAAATTCTTCTTTAATTTTTTCTCTATCAAAAACCAAACCATAAGTTTTTTGTTTTCTTAAATGTTCAATTTCATCTACAAATTCTTGTTGTGTCCAATTACTATAATCTCTTTTTTTTATAACCATTCTTATTTTTATAGAATTATTGTATTAATATAGTATAAATTTATCAAAAAGACCTTTTAATGATTAATTAAAACTTATGAGTAGTTATATTGTGTTACTGGCAATTATATTTAACCATACCTCTTTAACATCTCTTCATATAAATATTCAGTACCTATAACATCATCTTTATTATAATCTAATATGATTTGTTTAAAATGTTCTTTTCCTGTAAGCCAATAGTCAAGCCATGCAATACTCTCTCCACCATTAGCCTCATCTAGTTTAAAATCATTTCCGTTTTCATCTTTATAAATATTATTCTTACATTCCCAACTAAAACCATAATAAGGTGCAACTGTTTTAATAGAATAATTATATACTGGCAAAATTAACTTATTATTAATCCATTCTGCCAAAATATCAAAAGAATTTTCCATTAATAAATCAAAATCCTCTTTAGATGTTCCATAAGCCTTAGTTAAATTTTTCCAAGCATCAATCTCATACCTAAAAAAATAAATTAACTTAAAAGTTCCTTTCTTGGAAATTTCTTTAATATAATTAATAAATTCATTCCAAACCTCACTCTCTTTATTAATATCAGGCGTAATAAACGAAATATACTTTTTCTCACCAGTTTTTCTATTAACTTCCCAAACTCCATGCAAATACTCAAACTCATGCCCCATCTCACCCTCAATATCATAAAATAACAAATAATCTACATTAAAAGGTTTTAAAGGATCTCCTAAATAAAACTCTTTATTCTCAACTATCGCCTGTGCTTGTTTCTTCATTCTATCAGTTTTAATAGGGTCATTACCAGTTAAAACATATTTAATCTTTGTAGTAAAATCAACTTTCTTATAAAAATCCTTAATAGTCTTAATACTTAATTCTTCTAAATCAATACTTCCTCTTTTATCCATTCCATAAATTAAACTACAATGTTGAATCTCTTCTAACTTTGATATACAAAAAGAACTCCATGCACAACTCCCACAAGAACCACATTTAAAAGCTTTAATTTCATAATTATCAGTCATAGAATTAATATCATCAATTATATTCTCATAAATAGTAGTAATAGGTGTTGTTCTATTGAATTTTTGTTGAACTGCATATTCAAACTCAACCTCTGAATATCCCTCTTTATCTCTAACCCATAAATATAACAAAGGTGCAACTCCTAAAACCTCCTTCATCATTTCCCTATAATGCCAAAGTTGTAATCCGTAATTTTTCTGTAATTCTTTTTTCTTCTTCTCAAATTTTGCAGGGTTTTTATCTTCATCTTCAAGATATAATTTTGCAGACTTAATATCAATCACATCATAAGAGTATTTGCCAAACTTTGAAGGGATATTATCATTTCTTCTCATTAAATCAGGTTTTCCTATATTATTACTATTTTCTAAAACTCCTTGATAAATCCATTCAACACCTTGCTTCATTAAAGCAATTGTTTCTTCATAACTTCTAGGCTCATGATATTCTTCAATAGTTTTAAGACAATCTGTTTCAAATTTATTTCCTTTATCTGCTAAATACAGCATAAATCCACTAGCTTCATCAGGCTTAGCATCTTTTTCAAATCTCTTTAACCAAATTTTTCTAGAACAAGTATTATAATCGTCTATGTCGTGAGCTGTTATTTTAGTCATTTTTTTCTAAATACCTCTTTTAATTGTAAAATTAAATTTTCTTTGTTTCAATATTTTGATCCCCTATAATTTAATTTTAAATTTTAAGATTTATAAAGCTTATTATATGGTCTCATTTAAATGAGACTATATAAACAAGAATGAAATTCTTTTTCTATGAAAGAAAGAGTAAATGTAACTTTAGATAAATCATTATTAAATATCTTAAAAGAAAGAAGAATTAAACTCTCTTCGCATATAAATCAATTGCTTTGGAGAGAATTAGCCTTAGAAAATGATAAAGAACATTTTCATAAATTCAATAATATTGAATATAAAAATGAATCTTGGCAATTTAAAGATAAGGATAATGAGATGGACAAGGATTTTAAATACCTATATCATATCTATGTTGATAAATATGATGAATTTCATGAATGGTTAAATAAACATTCCAAGGGATATAAAAAAAACATTACAAATGTTCTAAAAAATAGTTTTAAGAACAATTATAGAAATTTTAGAGAATCATTAAGGAAGGGAAAATATTCTGCCAAATATTACTCATTAGCATTTAGAAATTTAATCAATTATGCAGTTGAAGAAGATTTACTGAAAAAATCAGAAAGTATTGACATTAAAGATAAATTAAAACTTTATCGTTCGGGAATGGATTTTAAAGTCCCAGGAAAAAATGAAGTTATCAAATTATTAAACAAAATTAAAGAATATAATATACTTGATTATATATTTGTTAGACTCTTATTTGAAAGTGGATTAAGAATTTCAGATGTCAAATTTTTTCTAAAAACATTTACAAGAGATAATGTTGAGATTTTAAAAAGCATTTTCATCTGCCCATTATATCATTTTAGAGGTTCAAAAAGTTCCTTTTATTGTTTAGCTCTAAATGAAACATTTAATCTATTATTGAAAAATTATGATGATATGAAAAACTACAATGAAGAGCGTTTAAAAACTCATATTAAAAGAAATAATCTACTTTCTTTAAAGTACCTTAGAAAATATAATTTCACTTTAATGATAGAATATAATTTAAATTTTGAGATTGCAAACTTCATTCAAGGTAGAGCATCACAAGACATCGGATTTAATCATTATCTGGCAAAAAAAAAACTTGCAACTACTGAATATATGAAAATACAAAAAGAACTTAAAACATACCATGAAAAATTATATCAATAATAGTTTAAACTAAAATATTTAAAAAATAATCATTATAAGAACTCTATTTTCTCTACAATGCCACTTTTAACAAGCTTTAACACATCAATTTCATCTCCCATTCTAATAGGGAAATTTAAATTTTCTATTGCTATTTCTAATTGAACAATTTCCATGTATTAAAAATATATTTTTTAATTTTAAATATTATTGGGTTTAATTTGTGAATTTTTTTAGAGTTTGGGATAAATAATATAATCTTTGTTCAAAATTTACAAAATAAATTCCATTTTTAGTCTAAAAATTTACATACATAAAGTTACAAATTATTTTTTCTTTCCCTAATTCTTGCTCTAACTTTCTCCCCCTCGTTAGTAATTGTTATTTCATACTTAATATATTTGCCATTCATTATTTTTTCAATTTTAAGAAAACCAAACAATTCAAGAAAATCAATATAACTTCTTACTGTAGAATAATGTCTTTTAGTAACTCTTTCAATTTCATAATAAGAAATAGGTTCTGTTTCAATAAGTTCTAAAAATTCAATAATAATCTTTTGCTGTTCACTCAACTTCATTAAATATATTTAAGCGAAAGGTATATATATACAAACATCTCACTTAAATGAGTCGTCTAAATTAGAGGTTATTTTAATCTTAACTTAACATAACCTTTTATCATTTCAACATTCTAAAACAATATGGTTTTCAAACCTTCAAAATTCAAAAGGTTACGATTTCTAATAACTAATCATAACCCTATATATATCTTTGAGAGACTTATTATTTATGACCGAAATAAAAATTAATGATGACGGGACTATTGAAAAAGTAAAAAAGGCTGATATTGTAAAAGATATTAAAACTTCTAAGATGTTTGCACTAACTCCAGAGCAAAGGCAATTTCTAATTAGAGATATTAAAATTAATCAAAATTTGAAATTTAATCCAAAACATTTAGTTATGTTGTACCTTATGATTTATGCAGGACTTAGAAGAGGAGAGGTTGTTCAAGTGAGAAAGTCCTGGTTGTCTAAGAGTAGATTAATAATTAATGGAGTTGAGAGGGATTTGTTATTAATAGATATACCTTATAGAACTAATGATATTAGAAAGGGTAAAGGTAAATTTATATGGAAGGCTAAAACTAGAAAGTCTCAAAGAGTGACTATTGTATTTGATGAACATGTTTCTACATACATTGAGGCTTATTATGAAAGTAATCCTACAGGCGTTCAATGTTCAACAGATTATATATATAAGGTAGTTGCAAGTGATAAGAGATATAGTTTTAGATCTAGGATTGTAAATTGTGAAGAAAAAACAAATGAAGGGAATGATTTAATCATAGATATTGAAAAAGAGAGATTGAGTAATTTAATACCTCACTCACTAAGATCTACTTATGCTTATGTTTGTAAAGAGTTAGGTTTGGATAATGAGCAAATTGCTGAATTATTAGGTCATGACGATGTTAAAACATTAAAACAAAGCTATTTTCAAAATACTAGACAGAGCTTAGTATTATCGATTAGTCAGAGTTTGAGGTAATTAATCCCATTCAATATCTAGATTATATTCTTTTTTAAAATGTTCAAATTTATGTTTATACAATTCATCGCCAAATCCACTAGGACCATAAATTTGATTTATCTTAGAAAGAATTTCAGTTTTATTGTCTTTTAATTCTTTAAGAGCTAATTCTACATATTCTTCAAAAGGCTTAGAATAAAAATAGCCTAACATCTCATTTAGAATTTCATAGATTTCTTTATTTACTTTTAATAAATCAAATTCTTGTGAAGTTGGTATTTTATTATCTGATGTAATTGTTGAAAGTTTTTTTGAATTGAAATGGAAGAAACCATTTCTAACTCTATTTATCTTTATTAACTTATTTCTAAATTCAGGGATTTTAACATCATTAATAAAATCTTGAGCTTTTTTGTTATCAATAAAAGAACCTAATGTAAATTTTTCTAAAATAGATTCAATTAATCTATTGTCTTCTAATGTTTTAGAATATTCAAATTTTAACAAATACTCACAACAGATAATAATAGTTGAAATCGAAGACAAATATTTTCCATTATAATAAGATAAAAAAGCTTCATCAATTAAAGGAAGCATTAATTCTTTTATTTTATACCATGAAGACCTATTGATAAAACAATTAGTAATTATACATTGGAGTTCAATTGGGGGAACATAGTTTACTCTTGGCTTATCTATTTCAAAATCATCTTCATTTATTTCACCTAATTCAAAATGATTATCTCCTATTTTTTTTGCTGAATTTATCCATTTAGAATAAAAATCTATATCCTCATATTTTTCAGTAAGGTATTTCAAATGTTTTTCATTTTCAGTTTTCATATAAATATATAATGAGTGTTTTTTTAAATAATTTACTTTAATTTAACATCTTTAACAACTGCAATACCTTCTCCCTTATAGCAAGGTTTTTTCCAACATTTAATTAATTGAGAATTTTCATCATAAAACATATTCTCAGGAAGAGAATCATCTTCTAATTTCTTGTAGGTCTTAGTATAATGTTGTTTATTCCTTAAATAGAAATAGTGACCTCTAACTAAAAATTTATGGCTTAATTTATTTGTTGATTCAGAATTAAACTTTGAGATATATCTTTTTAATTCCTGATTTGGCTCTAGTTCAATTATAATTTCAGAACCTGGAGGCATATTCCTTTTAAGTCTTTTATTTATTTTTTTTTCTGACACTATCTTCTCAATAATATCAACTTGCTTATTATTTAACATATCACAAATATTAAATACAAAGTTAAAAGCAATTTTTCCAATATCTTCAAGATTAACTTCTTCATCTTGATTATATGAGTTTTCATCTTTATTGAAATCAAAATCTTTATCATTAAACGATTTTAGACTATGTTGATATGTAAAAGACTTAAGTCTGTTAAAATCTATAACATAACAACTAATTAAAACATTTTTATTAAAAGCTGTTTCTTCATTAGTTTCATTTTTAATTTTATTAATTGCTTCAATATCCGTAGAAGTTTCTTCATCTGCATTTTGAACAAAAATACCAATTAAATATATTCCCTTTGAGACTTTTAAACAAGTATTAATAAAAAAATAGTCGTATAATAAATTCTTATATTCAAA
>JAQICV010000096.1 GCA_027858315.1 Candidatus Woesearchaeota archaeon | reverse complement strand
TAGCCACTATATACCATGGTATGTTAGTGTTTGAGAGTAAAAACCAAGTATTCGAGTTTACTACAAATAAACAATCAAAAGTCTATACTTTAGATGATAGTACCTACTTAATAAAGTCTAATATAAGTAGTATGAAATTTACACTTAGACCGCTAGTATAGTATCAATGCTCACTAGGATTCTACAAAAATAACAATTATGTAGATTGCCTCGGTGGGCTTTTAAAATAAAGGGAGAAGATTATGACAGAAGAACAAATAGAACAAGAAAAGGAACTAGCATTAAGCTATTACTCACAAGAAGATGGAAACTTCTATAGATTACTATTCATGTGTACTGAAGAGCCTAATGGAATAGAGTTACCACTACCAGATGGATCAATAATATCCTATGAAGATGGAATTATATCAGAACTCTTAACAGGAAATAGAATATTTAATTACTATATGGAAGAAGATACAAGAGGTGTTTTAACAGAAGTGGAACAGTTGCCTCAAGGTAGAAAAGAGATAGTAAGACATACCAATATCTTTACAGCAACTCAATGGAATAGATTTTCATGTGATCCTAATACTTATATAACAGACTTAGGAGAAGAATTACACTTTTGTTTGAAAAAACCAGAGCCTACATATGAAGGTAAAATTATTAAAATAGTAGATCCCTATGGAGAGTGTATAGAATTATAGACTATCCATTTAGTACTATATTACTAAGAGGGAGCTTATATACTAATGATAACCAACAATAAAGAACTAGATAATTTACAAGATAAAATTGACGATATCATAAATCATCCTCCAGATGATCTTGATTACATATCAAATCTTAGAAATGATATAAACTTTTCTGAAGTAGAATTACAGGACTTAAAGTCAGCCTTTGGTAAGATAATGAACAATGATAAGTTATCAGATGAAAAGAAGATGGATTATACAGCTAATTCTTGGAAAGTCTCCTTTAAAGAGCGTCCACCCTCCGTGGCTGAATTTTTAACCCATGAATATATTGGAGGTACCGCTGATAATCTATTCCCCTATATGAAAGGAATGATGGAAGATTTTTTTGATATAAAGAACCCCTACCGCCACTTAATCTTGGCATTACCAATTGGAGTTGGAAAGTCAATGTTAGCAATGTTAATATTAGCTTATATCAGTACCTACTATGCATTATTAAGAAATCCAAAACAGTATTTAAACCAAGCTTCACATGCAATGATGACTATAGCAATAATGGCTATCTCCCAGTCTAAGGCTGAGGAGATTACAACTAGACCACTACTTAATCTTCTTGGTAACTCTGAGAAGTTTAAAAGATGTAAAACAGAGGAGCAACTAGAGAGATATAAATTAGAATATCCTTCAAATATTTGCTATACAACAGCTTCTACTAAAGGTAGTATATTTAGAATAGATGATTTGTACTTTAAACAAGTTTCCCAAGTTTCAGATTTACTAGGACTTAATATCCTAAGTTCAACTTGTACTGAGATATCATTCTTTAAGGAAGCTGGTAAAGGCTGGACAGATGAAAAGGTAATGAGATTCTATACAGATTTAAAAGGTAGAATGTACTCTCGTTTTCAAAATAATTGGTTAAGTCGCTCAATATTAGATTCATCTCCTAACACTATGGAAGATTCAATCACACAATATATATATAATGATGCATATAAAAATCCAGAAAACCTAGTATTACAAGGTGCAAAGTGGGATTATCAGATATGGCAGTTCCCTATTTTTGAGAAGGATAGAACTAAGACATTTCCTGTTTATCTAGGAACAGCTTCAAGCCCTCCTAAGATATTACAACCTTCTGAAGTAGAGTTATTTGACCCCACTGAAGTAATGGATTTTCCTAATGATATTAGAGTTTTAGCTGAGGATAGTCTTACTAAGTGTATTAAAGACTATGGAGGTAGACCTTCTGCTGTAGCTGAGAAGTTAGTAAATCTTAATCATATAGAACCACTATTCTCTCCTCAATTAAAAAACATTTATACATATATAAACGCACCTGCTAATTTACCTCCTGAGGGTTTAATTTGGAATAAGATTAAAGATATATTTTTCTATAAAGCACAAAATGGAAAATATGAATTCTACAGAAATCCTAATGCAAAGAGATATGTATCTGTCGATCAAAGTTATGTAACAGACTTTACAGGAATAGCAGTATCTCATGTAGAAATAAATAAACAAGGTGAATTAGTCTATATAACAGATATGGCAATTACTATAGCACCTACTAAAGATAAAATTAACTTGGAAGCTATTAAGTTTTTTATTAGAGATCTAAGAAGAGAGGGAACTATGAATATTTCAAGAGTATCCTTTGACCAGTTTCAATCTCAACCAACTATTCAATATTTAGAATTACATGGATTTAATGTTGAAAAGTTATCTGTTGAATCAACTACTGAACCTTATATAAATTATCTAGCTCTTATGTCTAGAGGGTGTGCTAAAATGGGAAAATCTTTAATCATGAAAAACAACTTAAAGAGTTTGATAATGTCTAAGACTAAAGGTGGAAAACCTAAGATTGATCATTCTAATGGTGATGTAGTAACAGACTTAAATAATATAGATTGGGATACGTCTAAGCTAGGATATAACATGAACGACCTTTCCGACTCCGTAGTAGCTTCAGTTCATCTTTGTAGTATATACGGTTCAAAGGCTCCATCTTATATCTGGGAAGAAGTAGAAAGCATGGAAGAAAGTATGAAGAATAAAGAGCAAAAACTACATACAAGTATACTAGAAAACTATAAGCTAAAAAGAAGGACAGCTACTTGACTTTAGTTAATATTAATTATACTATTAGTTAAGGATATAAAGATGACTTTCGTAAATAAAGTAGTAAGAGGACTAGAATCTATCAATAATATTGATGAGTACATAACTTGTTGGCATTTACATCCTACTATATTTAATTATGAGCTTCATGAATATCTTGGAATGACTTCTGAGGAGTTTAATAATTATATTTCAGATAAGAGTTCTTTAGAAACGATAATAAACAATAGGAGAAGGAGAAATAAATATGAGCTTATGGAGTAGAATCTTCAAAGGAAGATACTATTTTGCATTTCTTGTACAGTTTGATGAACATCATAATCCATGTATTTGTGGAGATAGTATAAAGAACTTAGATTGTGTAGTTGTTGAAGCGTATACTTGTAAAAAGGCAGAAGAAGAAGCATTTAGAATTATAGAGGGTAGATATCCAAACTATGAAGGTTATATACAATATTATTAGAAGGAGAAGATAGAAACAATGAAAGACAAAGTAGAAGAGAAAGTAATACTCAATGGAGTAGAGACTACTAAAGAAGAGGTAGATAACTTAAAAGAGTCTACATCTAGTGACAAAAATACGACAGTTGTAGAGACTGGTAAAAATCAATTCGCAACGAGGTTACATGACTAATGAATAATTTTAAAGTAGCAGTCTATAAAGACTTAGGAAAAGCCGTAAAAAGATTTGATGGAATATGTATTGCAATTTCTGGTATATATTGTTATTGTGTAGAAGTTGGTTCAAGTGATATTGTAAAAGTTTCATTTGATAGAGTTCGTTATATATGGGATGATGTAAAAGCTAAGAAGTAATATAATAAGGGAGGTACTTTGAAAACAGAAGAAGAGAAGATTATAGGTGAGTTGAAAAACTTAACCGATTTAAAAGAGAGCGAGATAGCCTCCGTATTTAAGCACTTTAGTAACATGCTATGTATTGGAAACTACTATAATGGAGAAGACATCACTATTCCTTACTTTGGTACTTTTAAGTTGAAATTTGAAGGTGACAATGAAGAGCGTAAAGCTCAAGTTACAGGATTCTTTAATCTACATGAGGATATAAAGAGAAATGTTGGAATTGTGGAAGATTTTAGAAAAACAGGTGATGAGAGTAATCTATTAGATTTAGATTGCTATAAACTAATAAGGGATAATGTGAGAGTTGCATTGAAAGATGTAGGGAATAGTTAAGAATGATTAGTAATTATATACCCTGTGATAAATGCGATAATGGATTTATTGATAATGAAGAAGAGATGTCAACAACTAAGTGTGATTGCCTTCTTCACTATCAGAGAGAAACCAAGCTAAAGATATTGTTAGATAAAGCTAATATCCCTATTAAACTTAGTAGCAATCCTGAAGCGGTCACACTACTAGATTATTCTATAGAAAAAGATTATGTTGGAGATGATAAGCAAGGTAATATAGTGAAGATTGGAAAATACTTGAAACACTTTGAAGAAAAGTACTCAAGTCTTAACTTATACTTTGAGGGTAAACACTCCACCCAGAAGTCTACTTTAGCTAGGTATATAGGTAAAGAACTACTTAAACAAGGGAAGTCTGTACGCTATATATTAACGGATAATTTAGTAAGAATGGTTTTAGACTCTCAAAGAGATGATGATCTGAAAATAGAGGTTAATAAAATAATGAATGTGGATTGTCTTATATTAGACGAGTTTTCAACAGACAAAGTAACCGTCTATAAGTCTGCTTATCAGATACCTTTCTTAACCTCTTTTCTAAAAACTAGAATAGAGACTCTAAGACTATCGACAATCTTCTGTAGTAATAGTCCTATAGATACTTTAGAAAAAGGATTTGATACAGCTATACAGCGACTTATTAGCAGAGAAGTCCTAGATCATAGTATGCAATTTACAGACAATTTTGAGAGTAAGAGCAAAAGTTTTAAAGTAGGGACATTATGGGACTGATAAAGAAAATACTATGGTTTTTCTTAATAGACTACTATTGTAGATACGTGGAAGAGGATCTACACAATTCTAAAAAAGTGGCTGTGTATCACGAATCATGGTATCAGTGGTTTGGCATTAAGTTTAACAAAAATAGATTTATAGTTAGTTATGAGAATAAAAAAGAGGAGAAATAAATAATGGAAAATAAAGAAGCAAAAGGATATACAGATCTACAGAAGATTAGGTTCTTACTAGAAAAAATGGGAGACAAGACTAAGTTAAATGGTAGGGTACTCTCAGCACATAATAGACAATATGTATTCAATTCTGATTCGGAGTTAATTGAAGTGAGAAATACTTAATGACATATTTAGGAGGTAAAGGTAGAATAGCAAAACATATTTTACCTATAATTTTAAAAGATAGACAAGAAGCTCAATACTATATAGAGCCCTTTGTTGGTGGAGCTAATACTATTGATAAGGTTGAAGGTTTAAGAATTGGAGGTGATGCACATTTACCAACAATTTTAGCACTAGAGCAAATTAGAGATAACTTAGAAGAAATACCTAAAGATAATAAAGAGTTTACAGAAGATAACTATAAAAAATGTAGAGAAGATAGTAAACTCTTAACAAGACATGATATTTCTTTTGTAGGCTTTGCATATTCATTTGGAGCTAAGTGGTATGGTGGCTGGTGTAGAGCTAAAGACCCTTTAAAAGACTATGTAGCTATTGCTTATAGAAGTGCTGTTAAACAATCACCAAAGCTACAAGGTATTACTCTAGTACATTCTACATATGATAAATTAGATATACCATCTAATAGCATTATTTATTGTGATCCTCCGTATAGATATACTACAAAATATAAAAGTGATATAGATCATGATCATTTTTATAGTTGGTGTAGAAATAAGAAAAAAGAAGGCCATACTATATTTATATCAGAATACAATATGCCTGATGACTTTATATGTGTATGGGGTAAAGAAGTAACATCTAACTTAGATAGTACTAATAATACTCTTAACAAAGTAGAAAAACTATTTACATTAAAAGGATAATCAACAGTGTCAATCTCAAAAAAGCAAATTCCACTCTTAGAACAGCAAGTTCTAGGAGTATTACATTCTAACCTAGACTTGTTAGATACAGAGTATAATAATTACTTTGTATCTAAAATAGGAAATGCAATATTTAAGTCTCTTGTCATAATTCAAGAGAAAGATATTACACCTTCAAAGAGGTCTATATTACTACATGGATTAAAACACTTTGAGGATTTAAAATCTGATCATCTTACATTTTTAGAAGAGGATACTTATATAGCTAAAGATCTAGTAACTTATATAGAAGATTTAAAAAAGCATAAGATTATGGACGATCTTCAAAATAGCAAACTAGATGACTTGACCATTGAAGTTTCTAAGAAAAATGTTGATTTAGATAGCCTTGAAAACAGGCTTAACGCAATGCTTAATGATGTATCTACTATGAAAAGTGGTGAGTTTGATGAAGTAGAGTTTTTATCTAGAGAAGATGAAGCTAAGAAATTTAAAGACATTATTGAAGAAAGGAAGAGTGGTAAAATATACCCTTCAGGCTGTAGTTATTTAGATCAATATTTATATAACGGCAGTTTAATGCCACAAGAAATATCTGTAGTTTTTGGTAATCCAGGTTCTGGTAAAACAACCTATGTTAAAAATCTTGTAGAGCGTAGAATACTTAAAAATCTACCAACACTAGAAGTCACTTTAGAGATGTCATTAGAGAGTTCTTTAGATGCAAAAATGGCTATTAGAAGTAATACAGATAGAACTGAGTTTAGTTTTAGCAATAAAGAGGATGAAAACTTTATAGAAGATAGATCTGAAAAAATAGATAAGATTATTGAAAGGGAGCTTAAGAGATCAAAACGACATAAAAACTACTTTCAAGTCAATACCGATGTTATGTCTATACCTAAGTTAAAGAAATGTATTCTACTAGCTAAAAAGAAAATGAGTTTAAAACCCGATGAGTATATATTTGTATCAGTGGACTTAATGTCTCAAATAGATGAGTTTAATAAAGGACTAGGAGGGAGGGCTTCGCTATATGAGGACGCTATGAACTCTCTTCATGCCTTAGTTAAGGAAATTAACATACATTTACTAGGAGTTTTTCAACCTAAAAGATCAAGTGACAGAGTAGTAATAAACACTATTGAGGATACATATAAGTTAAAGATGAATACAGAGATGCTTAAAAATGCTGGAGCAATAGAGGAAAGAGCTAGATTAGTAATATCAGTATTTAGACCTTACTTTACCTTACAAAAATATAATCCAGAAGCACCTGAGCTGGATTATCTTGAGGATGTGCAAGAAATAAATATTCTAAAACAAAATAATGGAATTTTAAGTCCCTCACTCTACTATAAGTTCAATGGAGCAAAAGGTATGCTATTTTCTTATCCTACCTATAATCCTGAATTAGCTTATGACACAGATGAAGAAGATGAGGACGAAAAAGAGTAGCAATACTTGATTAAACTAATAGAGTATGTTACAATAATTAAAGAATATAAAAGGAGATAATAATGAATAAAAAGCAATCTATTACAGCCTATGAAATGTATATAGCAGAGCATACATCTAATATAGAGAAAGCCTTCAACGATTTCACAAGTCAACTAAATACTAGTGATACTATATTGAAGAATTTTACAGGTGAAAGATATGAGAAATTAGAATATAATATTGATAACCATGATAATTCGAAATGGGATAATGAGGAGTTTGCACCTTATAGAAAAAACTTCTTTCCTGTAAATCCAGAAGAGAAAGAAACAAATGAGTTTGAATCAGCATGGAATCATCACCAAAAAACTAATCCTCATCATTGGCAATACTGGTTAATGTGGTCTAAAGGTGAAACCAAAGCTTTAGAAATGTCCTATATAGCTACATTAGAGATGTTACTAGATTGGACAGCTATGGCATATAAGTTTAAAGATACACCTAGTAAGTATTACGATAAAAATAAGGATACAATGTTATTACATAAAAAAACAAGGTCTTTAGTAGAAGAGTTATTACCACTATTTACAGAACTAGCAAATGAACATAATAAAGGAGAAAATAATGAATAATGAAAAAGGATCAATAGAGCCTTTTAAGCCTGTGGAACTACTTCTAAATAAGGTTGTAGCAAGATTTTTTAGTGCTAAAAATAGGGAAAGGAACTTGGATGGGTATAGTAGATTATATCTAAGTTTTAAGTCTTTTTATAAAACAGTAATGGATTTAAATAGAGAGATTGAGAAAGGAATTACAAATAATGATATCTTAGATCAACCAAGAAAAACTCATTTTATGAGAGATATTGAAACTAAAATTGAGGCTATTCCTTCAGAGCAAGCTTTGAATAATGATGATACTGATTTAGATACTTGTGATCTTGTAGTGTTTGATATTAGCAAGATGGAGGTGGAAGATTTTAAATTTGTTAATAGCTTGAAGAAATAGTGTAAACCTAGAGACATAATAGTCTCTAGGTTTTTGTTTAAGGGGAGTATATAAGAAATTGATGAGTAAAACAAGAGAAGTTATACTAGGCGATTGGTTAGACAACGATATAGAAGATAAAAGCATTGACGTTTTAATGTGTGATCCTCCGTATTATAATGTTAAAGGTGACTTTGATTTTATCTGGGATAGTTTTGAAGAATATCTAAAAGATGTTGAAAAGTGGGCTGTTGAGTGTAAAAGGATTTTAAAAGATAATGGTAGTTTGTTTTGGTGGGGTCATGCAAAAAAAATTGCTTATGCTCAGATTATATTTGACAAGTATTTTAATTTAGGAAACTCTTTAGTCTGGGAAAAGAAGGAATGTCAAACCAAAGCTCAGGATTACGGACAGGCTCGATATTTTGCACCAATTACGGAACGTTGTTTATTTTATAGCAATGAGATTGAAATGTCAGGAAGGGAATTTATAGAAAAAGAATATATTGCCCCTAGAAACCCATATAGTAGAGAAATTTCAAAAGGAATGAAAAGGTATAATTTACGTGAAATAGATTTTAGGAAATTAAGACCTTCTAAAAATGGGAATTTAACAGGGTGGTGCAGTAATATCATATTAGGAACAAGCAACCCAACAAAACAGGATTGGGATTTAATAGAAAGTATAATTAAAAGTGGAGCTGAGTACGAATCTTTAAGAGCTGAGTACGAATCTTTAAGAGCCGAGTACGAATCTTTAAGGCGACCATTTAACAACCACTACAAACATAATGATGTAATCAAGCATAGTCAGCAAAGTAATATATCAAGATTATATGACCATGACACAATCAAACCTGTAAGTTTAGTTACTCAATTACTAGAAGTAACAACTAGAAAAGATTCAAAAGTTTTAATCCCATTCGGAGGATCAGGAACAGACGTTGAAGCCTGTATAGATTTAGGATTAAATTATACTTGCTATGAGATAGATCCAAAGCATTACGAAACAATTAAAGCAAGAGAGAAGAAGTTTTTAGGTAGAGGTTTACCTTTAGTAGAGGAATACTCATAGAATACTTGAAATAAAATCATAAACAATATACAATAAATAAAAAGGGAGAAATAATGGAAAAATTAACAGATAGTTTACGTCCTCGTAAGTTTTCAGAAATGGTAGGAAGCGAGGTAACTGTAAAAACTTTTAAAAAATACAGTAAAGACTTTAGCTTTCCTAATACAGTAATATTTGAGGGGGCCACAGGGACAGGTAAAACCTCTTTATCAGGAATAATAGCTTCACTAATAAATTGTGAGTCACCAATAAAGTCAAGAGATGGGAGTCACAATCCATGTGGTAAATGTGAAAGCTGTGAGGATATAATTTCAGAGAGGTATGCACTTGATGTAATTATGAAAGATGGATCGGACTTATTAAAAGATGGTGTACAAGCTTTAGAAGCTGAAGCTGAAAGAGGAGCTACTTATGCAAAGAATAAGATTTTCATTATTGAGGAAGTACAGCAAATAAACTCTAAAAGTGCTATTGGAAAATTGCTTAAGATTGTTGAAAAGCCTCGTAAAAACGTATATTTCATCCTATTAACAATGGATGCAAAAGCTTTATTATCAGCAGTAAAGAACTCCTCATTAGAGGATAGACTACAAGTATATAAATTTAAAGCTCAAAAGCCTAAAGTTTTATCAGACTATTTAATGAAGCAACTAGAAATATTAGATCCTAAAGAAGAAATATATCCAGACTCGTTTATAGATGTTATTACAGCTATTTCTCATAATTGTAATGGTAGTATTAGGGGGGCTGTTCAAAAGTTTCAAAGATGTTTGGATTCTGAGATCTATACTGAGGATCAACTCATAGAGGAGTTAGAGATAGTCACTGAAGAGAAACTTGAGTCATTTATCACTAAGCTATTAGAAGGCTCCGCTACAGCTCTGTATGAGCTCAGCAAAGGTGATTCTATATCAGATATATTTAATAAAATGTTCTACTTAATGGTAGACTGGAAGAAGTCCTATCTAACTAACTCTTATTATAACGGTGATTACGAAGCAAAGACAAAGTTCTTTGCATCAAATAAAAACTTTAATTCACTACTAGATACTTTTGTAGAAATAAATAGAGAAAATACAGGGTATTTTAATAATACTATTTTCTACTATTACTTATTGAAGTTTGTAGAATCATGTGGTAAAGTGGAAGTTAAGCAATCAAGTAGAAGAAAATTAAAGGATTAGTAGAAAATGAAAACACCACAACAGGTACTTGATGAATTAGGAATAGCCTATGAGATAAAAGGAGACAATCTAATCTTCACTTGTACCAATCCCAGTCACAAAGATAATCACCCATCCTGCTCAATGGATATAGAAGAAGGTTACTATAAATGCTGGGGTTGTGGTGATAAAGGTAATACTTTTACTCTATACAAGAGATTAACAGGCAACACTTTAGATTCAGGTTCAAGTTACTCTAATTATGGTGGTTATTATTCTACTACAAAAACTACTAAGAAAAAGTCTAAAGATAGAGGTGACTTTATTCTAGAAGAGGGTTCTGAATTATCTGTATTTAATAATAAAGAAGTTATGGCCTATCTTAAAAGTATAGGAGTTGTAGAGGATACGATTTATGACTTTAATATATCTTATACTAAATATTGTAAGTATAGAAGTAAGTTTACTCAAGAAGATAAAAAGTCAACTGTGTTTATGAATAGAATTTTAATTCCAGTATATAACTCAGAGGGTAATCTAATAAATATTGAGGGTCGAGCTTATAGAAAAGGAGATTTGAAAGTTCTATATCCAAAGGATGCTATATCAGATTTTATATTTAATTTAGACAACTGTAATACAGATGAGCCTCTAGTAATAGTTGAAGGAATTAAGTCTTTATTAAATATCTATAATGTGCATAAGAATGTATGTAGCTTTTTTGGAAATACCCTTACAGAGACTAAATTAAAAATGTTGAGAGATAGAGGGTTCAAAGATATTATATTAGGAATTGATAATGATAATGCTGGATATCAAATGCTAGATGATTTTGATAGGGAATGGGATTATGATTTTAGAGTTTGTACTTCAGAAATTGAGGGAGAAAATATTGGGGATCTTGACAAAAGTTTAATTAAAAGTAAAATAGACAGTAGTATAGAATATGGA
>JAQICV010000095.1 GCA_027858315.1 Candidatus Woesearchaeota archaeon | reverse complement strand
TTTATCTCAATATATCTCACCAAATCCATCATCTATCAATAACTCTTAAAAGTTGCGAGTATAAAAACAAGAATTCGAGTGCTAGTACTTTATTTGAAATAGTAAAGAAGCTCAAACTTAAAAACATATTTATTATGAAACTATTACATACATTAGAAGAAATAAAATACTTTAATGACTTACAAATATTATCAGATGAATTGAAGGATTTAAATGAACAATTCCATAATTTAGAAATATTAAAGTTAGCAAATAACTTTCAATTGGAAGTTGATACTGAATTAGAAAAGTATAATGAATATATTGGGAAAGAATGTGAAGCTCCAGTAAGTTTTTTATCTGGACAAAAAGAATCTCAATCAGGTAAAATAGAAGGTAACTTTTATTTTAGTATTTATTCTAAATCAGTTAGAGGTACTTTTAGGTATAAATCAGGTGGACTTGATAATCGTGCAATTGCTGAATTAAAAGAAATTTAAAAACATATTTATTATGAAGTTTATTTACATATTATTAATGTGCATTTTATGCGCTGGGTGTAAGGAATATAAGAAACAAAATGAATTAACAACAAAAATACATGAAAACAAAGTTCCTATAGATACTATTCATGTAAATGCAATAAGAGATAGGATTATCTATTTATATGTTATAGATTCTTGTGAATACATAGGTTTTATAAATGCTTATAGAAGTGATTTTATTACTCATAAAGGAAATTGTAAATTTTGTAAGAGAGATCAATGATTGTATAATATTTAAATTAAAAGAAATTTAAAATTATGACACATCCTATTATAATACACAATGAAGTAACAAAGAAAGAGACAGTTTCTTATTCAACTAGTTTCAACATTATTTTAAGTTTTGCAGAACTTTTACAAATAATGGAAGGAGCTAAAGAACTATTAAAAGCTCCAACATCAGAAGAATTTAAAGCTTATGTTTATCTATGTAATGAATTATTTAAACAATCAAACTTTGAAGAAATAACTTTCAAATATGTTTCAAGAGAAACTATGGTAATTTGGGGTAGTTTTTTACAAGCAAGGATGATTCAACATGAATCTGAAGAAATTGATATGGACATATATGTTATATTGGATAGAACGTTTACTAATGCTCTGTCTATAACCTTAAATAATTAATACATACTTGTTATGAAAAAGAAATTACCGGAAATCACAGCTCCTAAACTATCAAAAAAAGGTTGGGCAAAAGGAGCTTATTGTTTGTGTTTTGTGTATAGTAATAAAGGAAATTTTATTGTTAAAGGTTATGTTGGAGATGTAGATATACTTTTAAAAGAGTATAAATCTAAAGAATATAAATTCTTTTTTAATAAAACATTCTGGCATTCAGGAATACACAGAGGATATTGGTCTTTTTACAATAGAGATTCTGAGAAAGGTTGTACTATAACTGCACCAGATATTAGGAGTAAAAAATATCATTTCAATGTAACAAACTTTGATAACATTGATATGAAATTTAAAAGAATGCCTAACAAATGGATTAAAGAATTTGATAATATATAGTGTGGCATCATATAAAGCTTAATCCACCAGGGAGTTATAATAGTGTTGAATCATAGAAAGCTTAATCAACCTTAGAAAATTATAACTCCTTATTTACTTATTTTTAAATTTAAAATATTAAAGGCTCTATAAAGATTAGTTAGAAATAACAGCAATGTAGTAACCAAATGTATGATAAATACATTTAAAGCTTACTTAATCTTATTGGAGTCTTTATTTAAAACTTAAAAATATTAATCATGAAATATATTTATGAATTTATAACAGGTGATGTAATAGTAAGAACACAACCTTCAAAACAATTTGAAAATTATAATAACTTAAAAAATTAAAATTATGTCAAAGTACACAGAACTAGCAATTAAAACAAATGCAGTAGAAGATGTTAAGACACAAGTAGAGAAATCAGCTCCCATCTTGGCTGCTAAATTAAATGCAATTATTAGTAGTCAATCAGCTAAAGTTATGGAAGCACAGGCTGATTTAGTTGAAGCTGACCAACTTGTTGATAAAGCTCGTGGATATATTACTACTAATGCACAAACTTGGTTATCACAACTAAATTATGCAAAAACTCAAAGAGATATGGCTTCTGAAGATTTAAATGTAGCAGAAGATTATTTTGATGAATTAAAAGAAGAAGCAAAACTTTTTGTTTAAACAATTTAAAAGCTCCTGTGATATTCACAGAAGTTATTTACTAAAAAAGAAAATTATGC
>JAQICV010000094.1 GCA_027858315.1 Candidatus Woesearchaeota archaeon | reverse complement strand
CCTGCTACTCCTGCAGCAATTGTAATATCATTTTTATAAATTAAATCCATGAACTCTTGTTGTTTATCATTCATAGGTTCAAAATTCTGCACTAAACTTTGTGTAGAATTAGGTAATCTATTTTTATGTTTCCCCATAATTATATTTTTGTAATTTCACATGACCCACCACTGCAAGCAGCTGAGGCATACTTTGATACTTCTTGATACTTTGGCTTACCTAGGATTTTTCCAAAATCAACAGCTTTAAACTCCCTGTTAATTACCTCTCCCTTATGCATTAAGTGTACATCTTTAATACAGTAAATAGTTTTATTAACATCATTATTAAAAAAATTATGAGAAAATTGTTTTACTCTCCTAATCCAATACTTTTTTAATAGTACTTGTTCTCTTGTGCCTGTTAACGCAATACTTTTATTTTTAACAATGTCACAAGCTTCCCACAAATTTTCATTAAAATAATGTAGTCCATCTACAATTAAACCAGATACAAATAATGCACCTTTTCCGTAAGTCTCAATTAATTCTGGTAAACTAAGTACTGATGTAAAGGGTGCTTGATTAAAATCTTTATCTCCATAATCAGATATAAAAGATACTGCTGTAAAATCATTTTTACTCTCCCAAATATAATTAATTACTTCTTCTATATCATCAATAATTACAGTATTAGAAGTATTATGATTTACTTTTGGATAAGCACAAAGTTCTCTATTAGTTCCTTCATTTACCCAATTTTTTTGAACTAATTTAATTAATTCTAAATGTTTCACTCCTTTCATGTCCTTTTTAAATAGAGCATCTTTAGGATTTTGTATAGGTACATATACGACATAATCACTATTAGTAGAAGACCAATAGCCCTCCTCTAGTAATGTAGGCATATTTGCTTTTAACCATTTAGCGGCATCATTTTCTTTATTTAATTGCATTATTCTAAAATAGTTTTCTGAATGTTCTGGGTGAATTCCAGAAGCAGTACCTAAGATAACGCTGGCATTTCCAGATGGTTTCCATTTATATTTATATAGATTCGTTACTCTCTATATCACGTAATTTTCATGTGCTTATACTTTCATACAAGATTAGACCATATCATAACTATTATTATAGTTTTGGGCACTTCCACTCACTTGAGTGTACTTCCTTGCGGAATGGTCGTTGAACTTTCTCCAGTTAAGGAGTTTAGCTGCTGATTTCCCATTGTAATATATAGAATTTTTTAACATTCACACTTACCATTTCTAGTTATGTTGTAGTATTCTATCTTTAGGGGGTTCCAGCAATTCACCCAATTTAGAGTGCGCAAAAGTTTACGCACGTAGTTCTAGCAGCTTGATTTATCTCTATTTTTTTAGCAATTCTTTTATTTACATCTTTAACTAAAGCAGCACCCTCTTGTAAAAGAATAGGGTCAAATAGCATTAGATTATTCATCCAACCAGTAATAGATACTCCTATTAATGCTTCTTGCTTTACAATATCCTCTGTAATTTTACCGAAGTATGAGAATTGATTATATCCAGCTTGCAAAGTGCCTATAATAGTAGCTGCTTCACACGCTTCTAAAAACTCTGTTTTGTTTGTAATCAACTCTGCATTTATTTCAGATAGATTACAAAAAGATACTCCAAGTAAATGACTGTAAATTCTTATAAAATCAAAAAGATCATTATATTTAATATTATTCAATTTTATTTCTTCTGGAAGTTGTTTATGTAAGATAGGATGCATCAGAATCTCAAAACATGGATTAAACATGTCAAACCATGAATTGGCAAAAGCAAAACCAATATCAGAGCTCCCTTCATTAAGTTTTATTAATTTTTCAAAATCTTCTTTAGTTGTAAGTTCTCTAATTAATAAAACAGAATTATTACTTCTTGCTCTATGTGGGTGAGTATTTCTCCAATCACCAGTTTTAGCATAAATCATATCATCATCTGATGGATCAACAATTGCATTCATTGCGGCCCTTCTCAATCCTCCTGATAATACTGCATCGAATGTTATACATAAGATATCAAAGATTGCTATAGGTTTTAATATATTTCCTTTAGTTTCTATCCAACTATTAAGGAACTGTTCTATCCTCTCTAAAGATTGTTTTAGACCATCAGATCCAGGAGCTTTAAATCCTCCTGAAATAAAAGATCCTTTTTGTCTTATTTCAGAGAAATCAAATTTAACTTCAAAACCAGCATACTCTGGAAATGGCTGTTTATCCTCAAAATAAGATGACATTAATACTCCTAAAGAGTCTGCCCATCCTTCTATAGAGTCTTCCACTACATAAGTTATTGTGCCACTAGTTCTTTTTTGTATCTTAGATATATTTTTAACAAATGGTTTAAGTAAACTTACACCAACTCCGCAACCACATAAAGATAAATAAAATGCTTCTTGAAAAATTTCATTTCTTGCAGCATATAAAGAACTACAATTATATAATCTAGTATTATGCTGTTCTATTTGTTCGTATCTATATTGTAAGTTGCGCTGGCTAGCTAACACTCTTTTTTCTGACATAGCTTTTTTTGCTATAGTTAACTCATCTTCAATGTTTATATCTGAGTATTTTTTTCTATGTCCATCTAAAATATTTTCACATGCTTCCTCCCATGTTTCAAATCTATTATCTACACTTCTCCATTTCAAATAATCTGAATGAAGTTTTAAATCACTTAAAAATTTCTTTCCTTTGTTCATATAATTAATGTTAATACCCAGCCTATTATTCCGCTACGGGTAATATTAAAAAATAAAAGCCCACTCTTCTGAGCGGGCTGATTGTATTTAGTTCATGCGAGATTTATTATTGTGTGAGAAAACTCATCCTGTTGTCGCATACCTTATACTTACTCCGTCTCAGG
>JAQICV010000093.1 GCA_027858315.1 Candidatus Woesearchaeota archaeon | reverse complement strand
TCTGAATGGTGGGAATATGTATTTGCTTTTGGGTTAATAGAGGGAATCTCTAATGAATATATAGTTGATACTAAAATAGAAAAACATAAAACACTAACTTTTGATAAGACAAAATTTATCATGGATCAACTAAAGGAGAAAATAAAATGAAATATGAAATAAGAACAAATGAAAATGGTAGAACAGCTATCTTTGATGAATCTGGAATTCAGATTTCAGAATGGTGGAATGATACTAGAATGGAGGGATTAGTTAATGAACAATCTGATTTTTATCTTGTTATTAGAGAAGATAATCAAGAAGCAATTTTTCATAAATCAGGAATTCAAGTTTCAGAATGGTGGACCTTTATTTGGGATCATGGTTTAGTTAAGGGAACTTCTAATCAATATAAAGTTTATTCAGAAGAAAAACCTAAAACCTTGACTTTTAGTAGAACAAAGTTTATAATGGATATGATAAAGGAAAAACTGAAATGAAATATAATATAAGAGAAGATAAGGGTACAAAAGCTATTTTTGATGAAACTGGAAAACAGATTTCAGATTGGTGGAATTTTGTTTGGGTTTATGGTTTAGTAAAAGGAGAATCTGATTTTTATCTTGTTAGAAATGATGATGCTAAAGAAGCAATTTTTCATAAATCAGGAATTCAGATTTCAGAATGGGAGAATTATATTGAACCTATAGGACTAGTTGATGGAACTTCTAATCAATATAGAGTTTATCCAAGAGAAGGTAAAAGTAAAACATTTACTTTTGATCGAACAAAATTTATTATAGATCAACTAAAGGAGAAAATATTATGATGTGTTATAGAGATAGAACTTTTTGTATCTTTTATGAAAATTGTATAAGTGGTGCTACTTGTAGTAAAGCATTAACAGAACAAGTTAAAATTAATGCTGTAAAGTGGTGGGGTGATATTGATCCTCCAATAGCTATATATACAGGAGAACCTAGTTGCTTTGAAGATAAAAAATTGGAGGCATTATGAAAAAGACTATTTTATTGTTGGTGGTTTTGATTGTATTAGTAGGTTGTAATAAACAAGACAGGTATGACAAGTACAATAAAGATACCTTAATGACTATTGAAAATTTAGAAAATAGTTTGAGTCTTACAAACTATACTATTATAAAAGTTCAGAGGGAAAGTGGTATTCACTATGCTAAAGTTTTCTTCACAATAGAAGAAAATACCTATATTATGGTAGGTAGCTATAGTCGTATGAATAATGATATCATTATAGAACATATTATATTAAAGGGAGAAGGAGAATGAAAAATATTATTATTATTGCTGGTTTAACAGGAGTAGGGAAATCAGAGATTGCTAGTTATCTACAAAGAGAGTATAATGCTCATTTTGTAGTATCAATTTCTACTAGACCTATGAGAGAGGGAGAGAGTGAGGGTAATCCTTATTATTTTACTGATAAAGACACCTTCCTATCCATGGTAGATTCAGGAGAAATATTTGAACATCGAAGCTATGATACTTTACTTGGGGGAAATCCTGATACATGGTATTATGGCTGTACTCTATCAGAAATTAAAGATAACCAGCTAAATGTAGCTGTACTTGATACTGTAGGAGCAAAAGAGTTCTATGATAAATTTGGAGATAGATGTACTACAATTTTTGTAACTGCATTTAAACGTATCATGGAAGAACTGATTAAACAACGAGGAGATTTTGATAAGACAGAATTCAATAGAAGGATCTATGCTGATATGAAAAAGTTCGATGATCAATTCTTAGATGAATTTGTAGACTATCAAATATTGAATCGTGGTAAAGGACTCAAAGAACTATTTTTAGAAGTGGATGGAATTATGGACTATATTAAAGGAGATAAAAAATGAGATATTTAATTGATATGGATGGAGTTATTAATAAGTTTTCAAAGTATATGGCTACTGAGCTTGTTAAAAGAAGTAAAGGATTACACTATATTGATAATAGTGGTGGTTATGATATGAGTCTATGGTTCGATGATCCCTATAGAGAGTTTTGGGATATATTCAATACAATTCTTAATGATTATAAATTTTGGACTGACATACCTGTAATAACTGACTCTCTAGAATGGTTAAAAGAAAATTCCAATAAAGAGATTTATCTTTGTACTAAACCTTATCCTTCAGTTAATTGTCTATCTGGAAAGCAACAATGGATTGAGACCTATCTACCTAAATATAGAAATAAAGTTATTTATATTCAGGATAAATCTTTTCTGGCTAAACCTGATACTATTTTAGTAGATGATGCTATTAGTAATGTTAAATCTTTTGTAGATGCTGGTGGATCAGCTAGACTCTTTATAAAAGAATATAATAAAAAAGAGAGTTTCACAAAAGTTAGACATCTATCAGAATTAAAAATATAAAAAAAGTTCTTGACTTTATTATCTCCTTGATTTATACTCTATATTGAAAGGAGATAAGATATGAATAATATTTATAGAGTTAATGAATGGGATTTACCTAAAGTTTTAGTTAAGATAGAAAAGCTTAATAAGAAGCTTGCTAAGTTTGGTGAAGAATTATCTATCATCGGTCAAAGAAAAGTAGAAGTTATTGAAACTATCAATAACAGAAAATATACACAAGAAAAAATAGAATTAGTTTTTTCTGATATAAAACAAACTAGAGTAAATGATATTGCATATATGGGTACTGTATCTTTTAGACAAAACATTACTTCTATATATTCTGTTAATAATGAAATCAATCTTACAGATATAGCCTCCTCTCCCTCACTGGTATGTGATCATTGTAATACAAAAAGAAATAGACTCTCCTATCATATATTTAATAATAAAGGAACTATCCAGACTATAGGGAATACTTGTGCTAAAGAATTCTTTGGTCTTGATATTGAAAGTGTTGTAAGACTAAGAGAGGGTTTTACTAATGATTGTAGAGAGTTTACTAACAGTGAAAGACCTTATGATATCTACCATATTGATGATGTAATCATGGCTACCTTTTATGCTACCCATGGTGGAAACGATTACTGGGTAAGTGGTACTACTTCAAGATCAGTACATTATTTCCTTAATGGTAGATGTGATAATTATGATGAAGCTAAGTCCTATAGAGAGTATATATCCAATTTTAATCCTGTAAAATTGATAAACATTAAAATGAAGTTAAAAGACTTTCTATCTAATACTGACTCTGCTGACTCTAATTTTAATTTTAATATATGTTCTGCAATGACCTCTGAGAACGGTCTTAAAACTAACATCGTTCAAAAAGCTGTTGGTATTTCAGCATGGTTTATTCATAAGAGTCTTAAAGAAGAAATTCCTAAGAAAGGAAATATTCAAATCAATTCTAGCTATGTAGGACAGATTAAAAATAAGATAGATTTCAAATGTGAAGTAGTGAAAGTTTCTTCTTTTGAAAGTATGTATGGTTATCAGGTAGTCGCTACCTTTGTAGATGAACATGGTAATTATTTTAAAGCCTTTACCAGTGAAGGAAGTAAAGCAGGGGAATATCTTATGGATGATAGATCTTCTAAGAAAATCACATTAACTGGAACTGTAAAGAAACATGAGATTGATACTTATATCCAGAAGGATAATAAGGTAAAAGTAACTACACTAACTAGAATCAAAATCAAGTAAAAATAATTATTGACAATAGATTGTTGATCCATTATAATATATTGAAAGGATAAACTAAAATGAAATATGAAGTAAGGAAAAAAGGAAATAATAAAAAAGCTATTTTTGATGAAACTGGAAAACAAGTTTCAGAATGGTGGTATCATATTTTTATGGATGGATTAATAAAAGGACAATCAGCTTTTTATATTGTTAGAAATGATGATGCTAAAGAATCAATTTTTCATAAATCAGGAAAACAGACTTCAGAATGGTGGCATTATATTTGGTCTACAGGCTTAGTTGATGGAACTTCTAATAACTACAGAGTTGAATATGAAATAGATAAATATAAGACCTTGACTTTTGATAAGACAAAGTTTATTATGGATCAAATAAAGGAGAGAATATAATGGAAAAAGACAGATTAACTAAACTTATTAGGGAAGAATTAGAAAATAAAATCAATTCTTCTGACGTTCTGAGTAGTGTAGCTGATAGGATCATTGATCTTCTAGCTAAAGAACCTAAACCAGCTATGGGAGATATAGTAGTAGCATGGAATGATAATTTTTCACCTATCATAGGTAGGCTTGACTATTTTGAGAATCAAACAAGGAGTAGTGTGGTTATAGGTAACTTAGTTTATGAATATTATGTATTATATGATAATAGAAAATCACTGGAAGATAACCTAAACATTCAGGTATAAACATGAAGTTTAATAAAGGTGATATAGTTAAGTTTAAAGATAATTTAGATTTTCTTGTTTATGGTAGTGTAAGTAATGAGTCTAAAGGGATTGTATCAACTATATGGACTCATACCAATAAAATTATACTAGTTGATTTTCTTGAACAGAGAGCTTTAGCTTGTTCTGTTTTTGATTTAGATTATGTTGATAAAACAAAAATAATCTATAATATGATAAAGAAAAAAATAGGAGAGGAAGAATGAAACGTACTTTTATTTACAAGGCACAAAAAGAATATAGCTGTTTACTATGTAATACCGTTATTAATGAAGGTGATAGCTATATTTCCTATCAACCTAAAACAGGAATTACATATAAATATGTTAGATGTTGTTTATCTTGTATGGAAGAGATAAAAACCATGTCTAATACAGAAGCAGAAGAATATCTATTGAAAAAGATGAAAGAGAAAGCTGAAATGAATATAAATAAAAATGCTTTTGTAATAGGTAATATCTTTAAACACTTTGATGATTATAGTATAGCTTATAGAGTTAAGAACATAGCCTTAATTGAAGGTAGTAAAATAGTTACTCTAGAAGAAGGTAATTATAAAAATAATAACTGGAATTTTACCTATCCCTATATAACTATAAGTGGAGAAGTACTAAATCATAAATATTATGAATCTATACAGAGTGTCTGTAGAGCTAGTCAATGTTATTATGTAGGTTTCTTTAAACCAGAAGGAGATAAGGTATGAATTTTTATATTTCAGATTATCATTTAGGTCATAAAAATATTATTAAGTTTTCTTCCAGACCCTTCGCAAATCTTGATGAAATGCATAAGGTTATTATAGAGAATATCTTAAAGGTTATGAAGAGAGGAGATATTCTTTATCATATAGGGGATTTATCCTTTAATGTTTCTTCTCAGTCATGGTTCTTTGAAGAGTTATTTAAACTAGGTATTAGTCTATATATGGTAGAAGGGAATCATGAAATAGTTCCTAATATTATTCCTACTTGTTTAGTTACTAATAAACTTAAAAAGATGATAGAGATAAAGATCAATAACCATCCTGTTACTCTATGTCATTATCCAATGGTATCATGGAATAAGAGTCATTATAATGCCTGGTTGCTTTATGGACACCATCACAGTCATAGTCATGGAAGTAGCCTTATTCAGGATAAAACTCAGGGTAAAATGTTAAATGTAAACTGTGAATTCCATGATTATACTCCATGGTCAGAAAAAGAAATTATTGAGTATATGGAAACCAGACCTAATAACTGGGATTATATTGATAGAAAATAATCTATTGACAAAGTTTTAGTTAGCTATTATAATATTATATAAGGAGATAGACATGAAATTAAGTAAAATCTATAATAAAGTAAAGACTAAAGGTAGTTATACAAGTGCTACCATCACAGTCTTTTTAGCAAGTAATTCTGATATAAAAGTTCAAGTCAAATATCTTATTGATGGTCGAGCCTCTACTAAATACTATAGGGAATTAGATATAGATATCCCTATAAGAGACATAGGAAATGACAAGGTGAAACATTTAGGATATGATACATATCATGTAGTAGATATTGATGAAGATAGATATATTAACATATATACTATTGAGGAGAAAAATAGTGACTACTGGAAAGAAGATTTATATGACAATTAAATTCTTTTATTTATGTGAGGATGGTAGAGGTTTACTGAGAGATTTTTCAGGAGATGACTATGTTGATGTATCAAATCAAGCACAAGAGTTTGAGGATGAATTAGATGCTTCAGAGGTCGAAGCTGAATGGTTTTTATATGATAGATTGTCCACCGATACAAAAAAGTGGTCTAGGAATGAAACCGTAGACTGGTTATCAAAATAATTTACCAATACCAGCCCCTTCGGGGGGCAAAAGGAGATATAAAATGGAAATTACTAATGAAAGACTATGTAAGATGATTCACTACTCTCTGCTTCAGGGAGATATGAATACTGCTGTAGATATACTAGAGGATTATATCAGTGATAGAATCTCTGAGATACCAGTTAGTGAAGATAAGGAAGACTCTGCTGTTGTCACGTATAACTTTAATGACTTTAAGATTCCACCAATAAACTCTAATAGTTTTTTAGAGAATATGCCTTTAGTATTTGTAAGGTTTTTAGATGAAAATAATATATATGATATCTATAAAAATCGGTATAACCCTAAGTTTAACTTATATTCTACTATTAAGATAGAAGATTATATAAGTCAAGGTTTTCAATGGGATGAAAATATATGGATTGATCTTGATTCTAAATGGCTAAAGCTAGTAGAAGAAAATAAAAAACCTATAATGGAGGATTAATTATGGAACACGAAGTATTTTATTATGTAATAGAAGGTGGGGATGAATGGCTTGAAAAAGAGTTTAATGCAGATGATATAAAAAAGTGTCACCATTATTGGAGTGTACGTGTTAAGGATCACGCTAGGTTAGTGGAAGCCTTGGAATGTTCACATTCTGGAAAGCCTATTGTGGGAGAAACAGTTTATTGTAATGACCTCGGAGTTGTGGAAATTTTGGAAATTAAAGAATAGGCTAAGTAAAGGAGTATTAATTATGGAATGGATTTTGTTGGTAGTAGGAGTTTGGCAGATAATTTTTAGTTTTATTAATAAGACTAAAAATGTTAAGTCTTCAATCGTATATAGAGTGATACCCTTTTACAGTGGTATGTTTTGTATTTTCTATGTTCTAATGATTAGAGGTATGATAATTCCATGTTAGATATCAATATAAAAAGGTTTTTTTTAATAGTAGGTGTTATATTAGGATTTTTGGAAGGGGTTTTTATTTCTAAAGCTTTTTTAGAAATTAATATAACTAGTAGTGGGATAGTTAAATCTTGTGGAAAATACTATAGAGTAATCCCTATAGATAAGCAAGTAGATATTAACTATATAGAAGTGGTACAAGATGAAGAAGATAGTGAATAAAATAACTACACCTGAGATGGAAATTATATTAATGTCTTATTTAGATATAAGAAGAAATATAATTATACCTAATCTATCCTGGGGAATGATACATTATGAAGCTGATATTGTATCTTTAACAAAATCTAATTATGCTACAGAGATTGAAATAAAGATATCTATGGCTGATCTAAAGAAAGATAAAGAAAAAAGACATAATCATGATAGTATCTATTTCAAATATCTTTATTTTGCTGTACCATGGTATATGAAAGAAAAATGTATGGAGTATATCCCTGAAAAAGCAGGGCTTCTTGTTATTGATGAATATCATAGAGTATTTCAGTTAAAATCACCGATGGTAAATAAGAAAGCTAAGAAATGGACTAATGAAGAACGAATACACCTATTAGAACTATGTGCTATGAGAATGTATAATTTAAAGAAGAAGGTTAGTAGGTTAAAACTTTTAGAGAAAGAAAATAAAAGTTTAAAAAAGATTATAGAACAAGCTACTTATAGAATGGAACAAGCTGAAGGTAAGTTAATGGAGATGAAAATATGAAAAAGGATTGCAAATTTGTAATTAAAAGATCGTCTGATTGGTTTGATTGCGTTGCGAGAGAGCCAATAGATTCTACGAGACAGCCAAGAGATCCTAAGTTGATAGGAATGTCTTGCATTAATTCATTTGAATGTCCAACAATATCGGATCAAGCCAAGTGTAAGTATGCTATTGGAAAAGGGACAGTAAGTAAAGAAATAACTAATCCCGTGGAAGAGTGGACTGTTAAAGAAATTGAAGAATTAAGAATAGCAGACTGTGAACCTAATACAAGCCTTTCACGGTTAGCTATGTGTGTTCAAGAAATCCTAACACGCCCAAAGCCTAAACCGCTGTATGTTTACTGGGGATACAACTGGAAAAAAGAAAAATCACCCAACTTTAATTTTAACGTTTGTGATTTTTTAGGAGTCATATATATAGTCCCTGAATCAATCAACATATGAGACTATACAACTATTGCAGAGTGGGAAGCATTGGCAATAAAAGAAGGCTGGGAGGCTGTGAAATGAAATATAAAGCGTTTAATTGTTATTCTGAAAGAGAGAGGCATATTGTAGCAAGTTTCATACAATGGCTTGGTACTCCTATAGGGACTTCATTTTTAAATGATTGTGGTTTTATTGAAGAATCAAGATATAATAGGTCTAAAGCTAGATATAATGCATTAGAAAAGATTATTGATGATATGTCTGTAAGCGAATTTAGAAAGTATAAAAGGATGCTAAAAAAACATAAAAGGAATATAAAGAGATAATGCATAATACAATAGATAGAGTTCTACATAGGCTAATCTTTTTTGGTATGGGTGGTATATGTGTAATGATGTTTGGAAGTCTTTTATTAATGCTAATAAACTAGTTATGATATTGACTTATTTCTGAAGGAATAATATAATCAATATAAATTAAATAAGTGAGGTAATAATATGAGAAAAATAATTGATACCAATCATGCTATTGATAGATATTTACAGAGATATAAAGGGGAGTTCTCCAGAGAAGAAGTTAATGATGTAATATATAGAGCAATGGATAAAATCATTAATGACTATAGTGATATATCAGTAGTATATGTAGTCTGGTCAAGATCAACTAATATAACTTTAGTATTAGATTGGAGAGAAGACTATAACGATAAAGATGGTGTTAACCATGCTATCATTATTACATTACCACCATTAAAAAAAGAGTTTGCTGATCTTAAAACTACTAATAGAGATGATGTAAAACTTATGGTAGAGAGACATATATCAGCTAGAGTAAGTGACCATACTTTAAAAGAATCCCATAGTTATATCCAAAAAGATAATATTGAGGGAGTAACTATATTTGTAGAAGATGGAAAAGTTTTTGACTATGGTATTGATTTCTTCTTAGAGATAGACTAAATTCTATGAAACGATATCACCTTGCAGGAAGAATGGGAATTCAATCTAGTCTCATATGCTAGACTCCGTAGGCTCGACTCCTACCCCTGCAAATATCCTAACCTTCACTGATTGAGGAATAGGAGAAGTCAACTCCTTGGTTTTGGGAGATAAAGCCTTGGCTATGTAGGGATGGGTCAAAATAGAAATAGGATGATCCTATCAATCCGTAAGTGGAGCCTATCCCTACTCAATCAGTAATATTAAAGGAGTTATTATGGATAAAAATTTAATTAACCAACAAGATTTAAACACTAAGATTAAAGAACAGGTAAAAGAAACCTTCTTTAATCTCCTACCTGATGAAGCTTTTCAAGAGCTAGTTGAAAAAGAAGTAAAGGAATTCTTTGAAGCTACAATCTCTACCTTCAAAATAAAAGAAATAAGAGACGATTGTGGATGGAATGGTAGTCATAAAGGAGTTGATTTAGAAACACAAGTTTCACCTTTTAGGTTAATGGTATGGAATGAAACTAAAAAACATATCAATCCTAAAATAGAGAAAATATTTAAGGATGAAGATTTATGGGGTGCTGTATCTGATTCATGGAATCCTGAAGGAGGAATATTATCAGCAAAGCTTGATCAACTGTTAGAAGAAAAGACTATGATGTTAGCTAAATCTTTCTTTCAGAATATGTTTACTGAATCTTTTCTTAATTCTAAATATGAAATCGTACAAGAAGTAAAAGATCATATTGATAATGATAATAATCAATATTAAAAAAAGTCTGATTATATGGAATTAGTTCATAGTAAATAACAGGTTCATCCCTAGGGCTATAGTTTGATCACTATAGTCTTATAGTTTTTTTAAATAGTATTCAAATTATGGAGGAATAATATGGCATTATTACAGAGTTTAATTGGAGTTATTTTGTTTTCATTTTATATGATTGCAACGTGGTTAATTGTAGGTGTAGATACACCTAAGTATTTGGATCAAGCTATTATAAAAACAGTAGCTACATCTATGGTTATTATACTAGTAGTTTGTAATTTAATTATATCAGGAACGATTTCTACTTACTGGCCTCTCATACTTACTATACTCTTTTGTGTATTAGGTGATTTTATCTTAGGTATTACTCCTATCAGTAGAAATAATGTAATGATGTTTCAAATTGGTACAGGACTATTCTGGTTAGCTTATATTATATTAGGAATATTTTTATTTACATTAGGTAAAGATGCTAGTGTAGGACTGAAGATTTTTATTCCTCTATTATTTCTAGGTTCAGGTTTCCTTCAAATGTATTTTATGACTGATCTGGATGGACTTATGGAGATTATTGTAGGTGTATATCTAATCATGACTGTTGTATTAATCACTGGTGCTTTAGCCTATATAAATGTAGGTGCTGGACCTTTTTTAATTGCTTTTGGTGCAATTATGTTTTATATTAGTGATTGTATTATAGGACAGAATCAGTTTGGACTATTGAAAAATCAATCATGGTCAGAATGGGTTATTATGGGAACTTATGGATTAGGACAACTTAGTTTAATCTATGGATCTTATATGTTAAGATAATAGAAAGAAATGATATATAAATGGAGAGAGGTTCAATGTATATAATAGATAAGAACAAAGATTATTATGATTATTTTTCTCATATTTATGGTATCGATAAAAAGATTGTATATAATAGAAGAGGATCAAAAGCTATTGATAATATAAAATTAGGGAATATCTGCTATAAATATCATCTTTCTTATAAAGGTATAGAACATATTTTATTAGAAATAGGATATAAACAATACATATTCCAACTATCAAAATTTAAGACTATTGAATCACATCAGTGTACTATAGTAAATGATTATGAAATAGAACTAGTAAAAACCTACTCCGATCATAAACACTATTTTGATAGTCCTGTTTCTCTTCATGGAGTTACTATTAAAAGTATTTGGGGTTTTAAATATAATGAGAATATACGTTACTTATTAGATAGACCTTATTCAGAAGCCATAGTAAGAACATATAAAGAAATTAATAATCCTATTTTAGCTAATACAAAAATAACCTCATTTTTAGAGGCATTGACTGTATGGATAGAAATTCAAACTTATATATCTTCATTAGATAATGATAAAGATGTTGACCTTAATATGAGTGATGTAGAAAAAGCTGAAATACATGGATTTGATAAAAAAACCAGCTTCAGAAATCCAATTAAATAATTCTTGACAATATTAAGAATATAGCCTATTATAGATTAAAAGGAAAAAGTAAAGGAGTAGATAGGATGAAATATTTCATATCAAAAATATTTAAAGTGTTAGGACTTTTTTTTGTAGTTAGCACTCTAAATGTAGACGAAACAATTCAGGTTTTTGTATTATTAACAGTATCATTAACATTCTTCCTGTTTGAATGGCTTATAGATCATAGCACCAAAGATGGATCAATAGTCTTTCCAGAAGATAGTATAAAGGAGGAAACAATGTATTGTAAAAACTCGGATGATATGTGCTAATCTTTTTCCCCCACTAGTGCGAGATATATGCTATACTTAGGTATAAGGAGATCAGATATGACAAGGATAACATTAGGAACTTATTTCGATTTAGAAAATTTTGACGAAGTTTTGAACGTAAGGTATATTCACCTTTTAGTTTTTAAGGTCAAAGTATGTAAATTACAAAAAGAAAGTGGATTTATCTATAAAACAATAGATATTTATAGGTAAAACAAAGCCCTTTCGGGGGCACAAGGATAGGTGATGAAATGAATGTAACGATAGAATTTAACGAATGTATTTTTATGTTCGGTGAAGGTAGACGGCATAGAGAAACTTTAACAATTCCTACCTGTGGAAAAAATAGGCGTGATGCTATTGTTAAAAAAGAAGTAAAAAAGAAATTCCCTAATTTAACACTCAATAGAATTGTTGGGTTTAATCTGTCATCACAATAAAGCCTGTTATTGGCACAAGGAGATGAAAAATGACAACACTACAGAAAATTAAAGAGACCGTAGAAAAGCACACCGAAGGCCGTGTGCTAATAAACGAAACTTATGAATGTTTTTTGGAAATCATTGACCTATGCGACCAGAATCCAAAACTCAGAACTTGGGATGATTTAACACAGGAGGAACAGCTAGGGCGGTATAGATATGATTACGAAAACATTATAAACATAGCAACCAAGCCAAAAGAAGAGGTTGTATGGGTTTATTGGAATGATGGATGCAAAGTAGTTAATATATGCCCTGGCTGGTCAGATGACTATGGTAAAAAAAGTGACTGGAAATATATCTATAAAGTAGAAGCTTCCATGTTTAAAGGATTAGGTATTTATGTCAAAGACTGGATTAAAGCTGTAGAAGAAGGAGAAATATATAATGGAAACGAAGAAAATTAAAGAACTGATCGAATGGGGATGTAAGAGTAACCTAGCTGAAGGGTTTCAACTCAAAGAGAATGGTGATTTCTATACACCAGAAGCCCCTCGTACCTTTGAAGCCTTCCTCGAAGAGATAGTATTATATGGTTATCATAGGTCTTTAACATTTTTAGTTTTATTAGACCGTTTGGTTCAAGGGATTACTAAATCGGATTTACCATATTTGATAATACAAAACCATTTTGCTATTGCAATAATTGATACTAAAGATCACTGCTCTTTTGTGGAATTTGATTATGTAGATTATTCAGTAGATCAAGCAAGATTTGAAGTCTGTTGGTGGATTAAGGATAATATGGAAAAGGGCTTGCATGATCAGGAGACACATGTGAGATTTTTTTATATTGAATACACTATGTTTTTTGATGATTATTACGATGAAAATGATAGTACCATCATAGAAGCAAAAAACAAAAAAAATGCGATTGTTAAGTTAAAGCAAAATACGTCAGACGAGAACTATAAAAAAAATAGTTGTTGATACTATTTATGAGACAACATCTGATGCAAGGGCAAAATAAAAAATCAAGGAGTATACAATGCCAATTATGTCAAAACAATTAGAGAATGATTTTAAAACGTGTATCGATAGAGTTATAGAATCTCGTTATGAAGAGGATAAAATAAATTGCTGTATTATGGATTTAAAATCTAAAGTACTCCGTGAAATGGCAACTAACAGCGATCATGCAAAATGTTGCCAAGCTTCAAAGTGGTTTAAAGATCACAATCTAAATGTTATAGTCTGCCCTGTCTGTGGCAACACTATCGCATAATCGCAGAACGTTAGATCCGATAAATATAAAGGAGTTAGTTATGAGTCATTATAAAAGGCAACAGAAAAGTGAAGTAATTAGAAAGGATTCTGGATCAAGTAGACCTTGCCCTTATGGGGAAGCCCCTTGTGTTCGATCCTATTGGTGTTTGAATTGTAGATATTGCAATGGGGCTGTAGATGGTGTGTCAGTTTATTGTGGATTTAAAATGGAGCAAAATTAAACTACGCCTATCTGTTAGCAGGTAAGAGTAGTTAGAGGAAATATTTTAAGGAGGTTACTATGGAAAAGAAATGGTGTATGTGTAAAGATTTAAAGGGCGTTGCAAGAGACGGTTTTTCAACCTGTAGTATTTGTGGCGGTAAGGATGCGTATGGAAAATCAAAAGAACGCCCTAAACACAAACAGAAAACTGTGTCCAAAGAAAAAAATAACAGCGATTAAACAAAAAGGAGTAACAACAATGACAAGCAATATATCAGTACAATGTGTAATCTGTAGAACAAATTATTATTTTGTAACTGGCAAACTTTTTGAAGGTGAACATTTTATTTGCTGTGGCTGTCTTGAAAGAGCAAAGGACATTGTTGTATCCGCAGTAAGTAACAACTAAATATAAACGATTATCAGTATATACAATGTTGACTGTACTACAGGGTAGGGAAATGAAATATAAAATAAGATTAAATGGTGGTGTTAAAGAATCAATTTTTGATGAATATGGAGAACAGATTTCAGAATGGTGGAAATTTGTGTTTCTTGATGGTTTAGTAAAAGGACAATCAGATTTTTATCTTGTTGAAAATGATAATGGTAAAAAAGCTATTTTCCATATATCAGGAATTCAGATTTCAGAATGGGAGAATTATATTGAACCTATAGGACTAGTTGATGGAACTTCTAATGAATATGTAGTTTATTCAGAAAAACATGAAAGAAAAATCTTGACTTTTGATCGAACAAAGTTTATCATGAATAAGATAAAGGAGAGATTGAAATGATGAAAACACATAGGTTTAGTGATCTGAATATAGATAGAAGTAATATGATTTTAATAGATAAAAATAAAAATAATCTGTCTCAATATTTTGGAACAAATAAACGTGTGCCAGTGATAGAAGAATTCTGTAATAGTATAATCTTAGTATATATGGGTAATAATGTGTTCAAAATACATAAGTTTGTAAGTGCTATCAAGGTTGAAAAGCACTGTAGGTACTATGGTGATCTAGTTACCATGACTGAAGAAGAAACAATAGTATTTAAAGCTTTATATCAAAGTAAATCTTTTGATCGTAATAATTGTTAT
>JAQICV010000092.1 GCA_027858315.1 Candidatus Woesearchaeota archaeon | reverse complement strand
GATGTAGTATAACGGTTATTACGGGGCATTGGTAATGCTCTGATCCGAGTTCGATTCTCGGCATTAGCTTATTCTTTCAAACAACCCAACAACCTTCTCATATTCTTTAACTGCAAGTTGCTTCTTTGCTAAATAATGTTTAAACCCTACATTCTTTGAAGCTCGTCCTTGAATAAAATTAGCAATCTCAAAATTAATCTCAGATTCAACTAATAAAGTAAAATTAAACTTCCTCATATATTTCAAAGGAATAAAATTATGTCTTTTAATGTAAGTTTTCAATCTTTCAATATTATAACTACTAAAATCAATCTCCTTAAACTCTTCAAATGTATTTCTACTAAAGAAAATATAATATGATGTCTTATTTCCTCTCAAAAAGAATAAAGGATAAACAACAAAATTCTCAAATACTTCAATTTTACCTCTATCATAAGTTCTCAAAAACTCAATTACTTCTTTAACTCTTAAACCGCTTTCAATTAAAATTCTAACAACAATATAGCTTTCATAACAATAATCCTTAACATTAATCAAATTCTCTCTAATTTGCTCTTTAGAAGGAATATAATTATCAATTCCATAATACTTAGGAAGCTTTAACTTATTTCTAAAAAGCAAAATTGTAGAATCATCTAACAATTCATATTCTTCACAAAAAATAAGCCAACTTCTAAAACCCTTTACACTATATTCTTCATTTAACTCTTTAGTTTTAATTAAATTAAGTAAATCTATTGGTTTTGCTATGCTTTTATTTCTTAAATGTTTAAATAATTTCCTCAAAGCTGACTTCATAGATTTAGCATAACATTCAGAATTTCTTTTCTCAATCCATATATAATACTGAGTTAAATTTTTATCGTATATACGAAAAAACATACAGTTTCGCTTAAATCCTCTCCCTTCTCCATATCCCCTCTCTCCGGTCCCTGTTGGTAATGTCGAGGTCGCGGGTTCAATTCCCGCCAGTAGCTTTAACATATTTTTCTAAAACTATTTAACATAAACAAAATTTACATTATTATAAATTTAACTCTACTTCTTTAAACATAAAATTAATAAAGAAAGATAATAATTGCTTACTATGGTAAAACATAGAAATTTAATAGTTGGTGCAATATTAACAGTAATTACTTTTGGAATTTACATAATCTATTGGTTAGTATCAACAAAAAATGAGATGAATGAAGAATTAGGAGCTCAAATCCCTACAGCATGGTTATTAATAATTCCTTTTGTAGGAATCTACTGGTCTTATAAATATTGTGAAGGATATGCTAAATATGCTGCAAAAGATAATAATACTTGGTTATATTTTATTCTTTGGATATTTGTAGGTTTCGTAATCCCTCCAATTGTTCAAATAAAATTAAACAAAATAGCTAAAGAAGGTGTTATTTCAACACCAATTCAAGCACAAACTAATATTCCTGAACAACAGATAAATCAACAAGAAGTTCAACAACCAATTGAAACAAACACACAACCTCCACAACAATAATTTTAATTAATTATTTAAAAAATTATAAACTCTCAGTATTCTAAATAAAAAAATTAAAATTAATCAACCCCCATTATTCATACCATATTTATTCAAAATACTCTTGTATTCAAAAAAGTCATCTTTTGATAATTTCCCTCTATTTGCAATGCCAATTCTTTGTAAATTTTCATATTCTCTTGAATCACTAATCTCTAAAGAAACATTCTTAATTTCTTTACCATCGGCAATAACTATTAATTTAGGATTTTTATAAACACTACTCTTAGGCATATAACCAAAAATACTTCTCTTAGTCATCTCAACTGCACAGTAACCAGAATCTTCATAAGAAATTTTTTTAGGACACTTCAAAGCAAGCATAGAATGATTCTCAAAATTAAAAACACCTACACCATAATTCATCTCACGCAAAAGTAAAATTGAAAGATTAGTCTTCTCATCACAATCTCCTTTATTTTGATGTAAAACTTGATAAGGTAATTTAATTTTTTTACCTTTAGTCTCAAAATCATAAGGAATATCTTGAACAGTACTAATAATTGCTTTAGCAGTATCCTCATCATTCTTAGTTTTATTTTGTAAAATTTGAAAAAAAGGTCTAAGCTCAGATTTCTGTTCATCATCAGACAAAAAATTTTCAATGAAAATCTTCTCAGTAATATTTTTAACATTATCTCTAGTTGTAAAAATCTCCCTAGGCAAAGACTCAATCCTTCTCTCCAAAGAACCAACAGTTTTAAAATCAAAACTTTTCTCTTCACCATTCACAACATAATTAAAAGTATTAGACCTAAAACCATCAGAAAAAGAATTAGAAACTCCACCAGAAAAAAACAAAAAACTTGCCATTATAGTACTAGATAATAACTTTTTTAACATAAAATCAATAATAAACACTAATTTATAAACATAAGTTAAACAAAAGATTCAATTAAAAATATAATCTCTCTCTTCTTCTTCTGGAAGTTTCAAAGAATAATACAAATTAATAGTTTCAATTTCTCCCTCAGACATCTCAAAACTCAAATTCAAAAGTTCCTTATCATCATAAAATGCCATAGGAATTTTAAACAAAAGTGCTAACTGATTAAGTCTAAAATTATTACTCTCTAAAGAAACATTAATTCTCTTAGATATATGTTCACCATGTCTATACTTATAATCATACAAAACATTATTAAGAGGTTTAATCAATGAATTTGAAAATCTCATAAGATTCTTTTTACTCTCAAGTCCAATTTCTTGAACAAATCTCTTCAAATCAATACTTGACACACTATCCTCCTTATAAGAAACTTTATATCCGACCAAATCAGCTCTGAAATCAAAACCTACACACCAAACATTATTACCTTGAACCTTTATATCAAAAAACTTTAAAAATTGCTCCCTTTGCTCTTCATCAATTCCGTCAAGTGATAAATAAATAGTCTTCTTCAAAACATCATCATTACTCATACCCAAACTAATTGTAATCTGTGAAGAACCAAACATATACTCTCGAATAGACTTCAAAAAATCTTTATCAAAAAAACCCTGCAAAAAATCATATGTCTCTTCAAAATCATCTTTTCGATTAAAAATATGATAAACAAACTTATCAGAAAAATTAGTTGGATCATCTCTAGGATAAGAATTCAAAAAAACAAACCTTTTTCGCATAAAAAAATGATCTTTAATATAATCTTCTAAAACTTTTTCCGCATAAAACTTAACAGCTTCAGACTTAAATTTAGCAATTTCTTCAATATGAAGAGTTTCAAGGTCAATATTTTTTGTCAAAGGTTCAAAATCATCACAACCATAATTTTCAAAATAATTCTTAGAAAAACCTTTACACAAACTTCCACTCATACAATCTCCACAATGGTCTCCCTTCATAGTCTCAGTCTCACAAAAGTCACAAGTAGGCATAAATCTAATTTTATCCTCAAACTTCCATCTATCTTGTGGTCGTAAAATGCTCCTCTCAAAAATACAACTTGGAAGTCCACAAAATGAAACTTTAAATCCATACTCTTCAACCAATCTTAAAATATTAGCTATTTTAAGTTTAGTAAATAATTTTTTAAAATTCAAATCAATAAATTCAAAATTATAATTAAGTAAAAAATTCTTGAATCCATGCTCTTTATAATACAAAATAAGAAAAGAAACTTTTGCAACATTTTCCCCTGTAATATCAATCCTTAAATAATCTTCATTTTTATCAAAACCATTCTTAACATCATCAAAACTAATTACTCTCATTTTGTCCCTCTAATAAACTCACAGTACACTTGCTTTTATACTTTTCGCTCAAATCACAAACATTAACATCCTTAAAATGTAATGCATACGAATAATAACACAAACCTGAATCCAAACTATTATTGCAAATTTTAAAATCTTCTAAACTTATTGCTACATCAAAAATACACTTATCAACTAAATCCTTAGTAACAAAAGAACAAGCAAAAATATCTTTCTTAAAATGCGCAAAATTCATATAACAAAAAGAAGAATTCAAATTCAACTCACAAAGAGAAATATCATCAAATAAAATTGAAGAATCAGTATAACAATTAGAATCATCAATTGAAAATTTACACAACTCGAAATTATTAGTCTCCACAACTAAATCAAAAACACATTCAGCCTCACCATCACAAAAACCAATATAAGAATTATCAAAATTAATATAAATTCCAAATAAAAAAATCAAAACTAAAAAAACAACAACAATCCAAGAATTATAACTTTGCTTCATCATAAACCCCCCTAACAATTAAAGCCTCTTTCAAACCAAAATAAGCATATACTATGACAACAATACCAATTAAAAATGAAATAAATGCTAAAACTAAAAATTTAAAATCTAAAACTTCCAATAACAAAACACTCCTTAGTGCAAATGTAATAATCCAAAATCCTAAAGAAATAAAAAGCCAATTATAAAAAATGAAAATAGAATCTATATAAAAAAAACCAATAACTACTATCCCAATAAGTAAACCGATAAAATGGGCAACATCCCCACTAACAAAATCTAAATTCAAATAAACTCCAATCAAAGAAGAAAAAGTAAAAAAAGATCCAAGTAAAACAATTAAAGGAACCTTCAAAAAACCAAAAACTCGAATATCTAAAAGTGGACTCCTCATCATTAAAGCTCCAAGCATACCAAAAAGTGCAGCACTAGCACCCAAGATTAGAGTACCCTCAAACAAAAATACTTGCGCATAATTCCCTAAAATTCCTGAAAGTAAATACACAACTAAAAATTTAAAAGAACCAATCTTCTTCTCAAGAATCAACCCAAACATAAGAAGAATAACAACATTAATCAAAAAATGATAAATATTAATATGAAAAAAAAGTGAAGTAACAGCATTACTTAAACCAAAATTGAAATCAGACAAACCAAACTTAATTGCATTAACAACACTAATCCTTGGATAAGTAAAAAAGAAAACTAGAACATTCAAAAAAAATAAAAAAAAAGTTACTAGAGGAAAATTAGAATTAATCTTAAGTTTATCCTTAAGTTGAATAGCAAACATATTCTTTGAATTAATCTTTAATTCCTTAACCAAATAAGAAGTAGCCAAATCATAATTTTCTTCATGAACTTCAATTAAAGCTAAATAATAATTAACATTAAAAACCTTTGAATCAATAGTTAAAATCTGTTTTAACAAAAGCTTTGCCTTTTCAAAATTATTCAAATTATAATGGTACTCTGAAAGTTTCAAAAGAGCTGTAACTTCATGACTTTTATTTTCATTCTCTTGCGCTAAATGTAAATTAGAAATTAAAGTATCAAGCTCTTTACTAGACATAATAAATTAGAAAGAAAGTTATTTATAAATGTTACCTATAAACAAAAACAAATAAAATATAGAATTTCAAACAATCTTACTAACATGATTTGTTTTCTCAATATGCAAAACTCTATCAGCGATACTCTCAATTTTCTCATCATGTGAAACCAAGATAATTTGCTTTAATTTTGTATCTTTTAAAATATTCCCAAGCCTATCTATTTGCTCATTTGAAAATCCATCTGTTGGCTCATCTAATATAAGCAAAGACAATTTTTGTTTTGAATCTAAATTTGACTCAATAATTTTTTTTAGTCCCAACCTATAAGCAATTGCAAGAGATGACTTCTCACCTCCACTCAAATTTTTAACATCAATATCATATCCATTTTGTTCAATAACTGGTGAAAATTCAGAATTAAGTCTCACATCAATATCATTATCTTCTATCAACTCTTTAAATAATCTTTCAAACTCATCATTAAATTCAGCATAATATTTACTAAAAACACTTCTCTCAATTTGAAGTAAAATCTCACTAGCACTAGTCCTTAAAAAAGTTTCATTAAAAAGTAATTTTGAATAATCTTTTTCAATTCTTTCAATCTCCATTAAATCCTTATTATTTCGCATAACTCCATCAACAGTAGATTTTAAATCAGTTTTAACTCTCATAAGTTCACGATTAACTTCATTATTACTAGAAAGGTAATCATCATATTTTTTCTTAAGTAAACTCCTATCACCTCTAAGTTTCTCCTCCTTAATTTCAAACTCATTAATTTTTTCTAAGATATCTTTTTTAAGTTTAATTTTCTGAATTAAACTGTAAAGTAAATCATTCTCTTTCTTCAAATTAGAATCTAAATTTTTATAATCAATAATTTTTTGCAAGAGATCTTTTATCTCAAATTTTTTAACAGAAATTTCCTCTAAAATTCTTCTCTCAAATACATCAATCTCATCAAATAAAATTTCTTTTTTCTTAAATTCAGACATTTTTAAATCTAATTCTTTCAAATTTTTCTCAATATCATCTCTAGAAAATTTTCCAAGATCCAATCTTAAATTTTTTAAATCTTCAGTCATTAATTTCTCTTTCAATTCTTTATCATACAAAGACTTGATTCTCTCTTCTTTTTGAATCAAATCTTCTTTTATATTACTCAAATCTAAAATTTCTTTATCTAAAACCTTTAATCTTTTTTCAAAAACTAATAATTCTTTCTTCTTCTCAGAAATAGATTCTTTAGCAATCAATTTATCATTCTTCAAATTTTTCTCAATATCAACTCTATGTTCTTTTGAAACTTTTTGTAAACAAGAATCACAAAAATCAATATTAGAAATATTTTTTATTTTATCTTCAATCCTAATCAAATCATCACTTAAACTTTCCAACTTAAGTTCAAGTTCAATTCTATTTTTTGAAATATCAGTAAATTCGACTTCAAATTTTTCGAGTTTTTTAATTCTAACCTTATCTTTTAAAATAAAATTTTCCAAATCTTTAACTTGACATTTAGTTAAAATATAATCAAAACTTCCTGAAAATTTCTCAAACTCTATATTTTTATTTTCAAACAAAAGGATTTCTTTCTCAAACTTTTGTTTCTCATCAATCAAATCATCTTTAGATTTCAAAAATTTTTTAATTTCTGATTTTTCAAAAAGCTTTTTCTTCAACTCCAAATCTTTTTCCAAAACTAATTTTTCAAGTTTTTCAATCTCAAATTTAATCTTTTTTTCATCAAAACTATCCTTCTCCTTTTCAATATTTGAAATTACTACTTTCAAACTCTTAATCTGTTCTTCAATTTCCAAAATTGTAGATTTTTTCTTTTCAAGTACAAGTAAATTTTTTGAAAGCTTATCTATTAAAGTATCTCTTTTTTCAATTGCATCCTTATGTTTCTTCAAATCATTTTGTAATCTCAAATCCTCTAGACTAAATTTTTTAACATCCTTTTCAAGAATCTCAACATTCCCATTCAAAACTTTAATCTCATTTGAAATTTTAGATTTTCTCTCAAGTTTCACATCAAAAATTTTTTTATCCTCTCGAATCTTCTTCAAAAAAATATCAAAAGAATTCAAAAGTTGTTTATACTTGTCAATACCAAAAATTTTTCTTATAACTTCAAGTCTGCTCTCAGAAGTATCAAACAAAATACTCTTCAAATTCTCTTGAGGTGTATAAACACTAAATCTATAAACTAGATTTTTATTCTTAGTCAAAAATTCTTTAGGAAAATTAAGTAAACCAAAAACATAAGCATTAAGTTCTTTTGGAGTAAGTTCAATTAAACTATCTCCATCTTTCACATACCCTATTTCTTGAGAAATCATATCAGTACTTTTCTGCTTCTTAACACTTCTAAAAATCTCAAAAACTTTACTCTTATCTTCTAAAACTAATTTTATCGAACCCTTACTCTCTCCCTTCCTCAAAAGTTCAAATCCTTCAATATCTCCCTTTTTAAAACCAAAAAAAGCAAACTCAATTGCAAGAAGAATAGTACTCTTACCAGAACCTATATCCCCACTCAAAAAATTAATTCCTGTATCAAAAGAAATAGTCTCTTTTTTATAACTTCGAATGTTTTCAAGCTCAATAGATTTAATAATCATTTTTATATAAAAATAACAAAGCAAAGGAGTTAATAAAAGTTGTTATTTTTCTAATCCAATTCACTAATATAAACTGTCCCTCGACGATTCTCATAAATTAAACTAAAAATACCTGCCCTAGGTTTTATACAATAAGCTCCAGATTCACCAGCCTCAAATTCATACTCTGGAGCATGAGTATTAATTATAGTATTAACATCAAACAAAGCAATTCTTGAACCTCCATCATAGAGTGTTTCTAAAATAGAATTATCTTCATTTGAAATACCAGTCATATCAATACTTGAAATCGAATCTCTATCACTAACAAAACAAACTAATTCAACTTTAGTCGAAACAGCATACTTGTAAACTTTCTCAGACCCAATAGTAGTATAAACACTATAAAAATGTTTCTCAAAATCTTGATAAAATTTACTATTCTCATATTTCTCAGAACTACTCAAAAAACTTGAGACAAAACTAATAACCATAAAGGATGCAAAAACTACAATAATTATTGAGAACACATAAATAAATACTTGACTAACATCTCCTTTCTTAGATTTAGAAAAAAAGGTTCCGAACAAATTATTAGGAGTGACTGCATCTTTTTTACCTTTTGGTAAAAATGGTACCGAACGAGTATTACAAGTGACTGCATATTTTTTAGACTTCATACAATTAAATAAAAAAATTAGTTTATAAATATTATCTAAAACATAAAAATAATAAAAAATTAATTCTTTTTCAAAACATAAAACAAAATACCATTAAAAAATAAAACAATACTAAGCATCAAAATTGATTGATAAATACTAAAAATATCTGCCACATAACCAACAATTGGAAGTAAAATCAATTTAACAACGGACTTAAATAACTCTAAAATAGAGCCCATCGTAGCACGATTTTCAGAATCAACATACGAATGAAACAAACTATTTGCAATAGGTGATCTAATATTTTCTATAATAACAATTAAAAAAAACAAAAAAACTCCAATAATTGAAATATAACCAAAACCTAAAATCAAAGCAGGAATAACTGCAAAGAGAGTCAAATAATTAATAGTCTTAATTTGACCAAACTTATTCTCAAACAAGTAAGAATAACGAACAATAATTGCTCCTAAAAATAAAAAAACTGCATAAATAACTCCAACATATTCAATCTTTATCCCAGCATCAATCATATAAGGTTGAATAAACTTATCAAGAGCCACAATAACTCCTGAAAATAATGCAATATTTAAAACCAATTTTAAAACGCTAACTTTTTTTAAAATCTCACCAAAAGAACCTCTAATAAAAATAAGACTTTTAGAAAAACTTATTTTCTTTTTCTTCTCTTTCAAATCCTCCCAAAATAAAGTGAAAACAAAATTCAAAAATGCAGGAATTGCAGCAATAAAAAATATAAAACTAAACCCAAAATAAACAACTAAAAAACCACCAACAAATGCACTAAGCGATTCACTAATTCTTGCATAAAATTTTTGTTTTCCTTTAACTTCAGTATAAGTAATCTTAGTCTTATTCCTATTTGAATCCAAAAAATCATAAACATATGCAGTCTCAGTACCCGACCTAAAAGCAATTCCTAATTCATAAACAACCTGTGCTAAAACAAACATCCAAAAACTAGAAGAAAAACCAAAAACCAAAAAAGAAACAAAAATCAAAAATTTAGATAAAATAATACTTCTCCTCTTCCCGTAAAAATCTGCAAAAATCCCCGTTGGAATCTCAATTAAAAAACTAAACACACTACCAATTGTAAAAATCCAAAAAATCTCTTTATAGCTAAGTCCAAAATCTAAAAAAAATAAAATTAAAATTGGCATAAAATACAATTGATTCTTCAAAAAAGACGCCAAATAAAACTTAAAAACTTGATTCATATAAAATTAAAAAACAAACAAAACTATTTAACATTTATGCAACCACTAAAAAGAAACATTATTAAAACGCCTAAGAATAATAAATATATGATGATACTTTGGATACTTGCACTAATAGACATACACACTCTAATAGTTCTAATGTTCAACGAATATATGAGTCCACTCTACATATTCTCCGGAAGCTCATTTGCAATACTCAAAGGAATAATATTTTATCTTCCAAATCGAGATTTTTTTTCTCTTTTGGACATAATTGTTGGCGTTTTAATGTTATTTCTATTAATTGGAAGTTTATGGAATCTTATTTGGTGGACAATATTTTTATACTTAATCTATAAAATAGTTTTAAGCTTTGCAATCATTAGTTGAAAATCAAATGATAATTTAATACAGCTGAACTTGCATGTTGTGTGAAATCATTTCTTAAAGTTTGACAAAAATAATCACCATCATTTCTTCCACCACAAAACCCTCCTATTAACAAATCAGGATTCCCCTCAAATTTATTTCCAGTTTTATTTTCATAATCTTCTACAGATTCAATTTGCATATTAATTACATCTCGATAAGTCAAATCAATATACTCCTTCAACTCATCAATTCTAGAATAATTATTTTTATCTGCAATATCATATGCAATAATATTTCCTTCTAAAAACGCAGCTTCAGAAATAGTAATACTAAACATTAAACAACCAGAATTTTCACAAACAGGATTATTTACTCTATAATCCAATCCTTTATTTAATAAATCTTCCATATAAGGATAATAATCTTCATCAACTTCATCTAACTCTGTTAAAAAATATAATATCCAAGAATAAAATGATCTAGCTTCTTCTTTATCAAAAGTATACTCACCTGCAATTTCAAAATACTCCTCAAAAACATCTTTTGAAAAATTTAAAATATTTTCATCAGAATCAATATAATTATAATATGAAATTAAAGCAAATAATGTTTCAGAAGTTCCATAAGGAGAAATTTTATTATGTTCTTTAGGTAAATAATAAATATACCACAAACCTCCTTCCTCTGCCTTCATTAAATAAATACCATTAATTATTTTTTCTAAATCATCATATTCTCTTTGTGTTAATTCAACTCCAGATTTTCTTAATTCAGAAAGTGCTAAAATATAAAATGCTTGAGTATTTATTTGCGCAATACCATCATGCTCAATATATGCTATTTCAGTAACACCTAAAGTATCATATTTAATATATTCTTGAATATTCTTTCTAATCTTATTTATTTGATTCAGAGAAACTTCATTCTTATTAAAATTATATAACCTTACATAACCCCAAAAAGAACCTAGTTCTCTTACAATATTTCTTTCGTTAAAAATTAAATCATCTTCAGGATAATACAAATAATGAAATATATTCGATTCATTTTGAAAATTGTCAAACCATTTTTGTGAGATTAATAAAGAATTTTCTAACTCAACTAAATTTTCAGAGTTATTATTTATATCCCTATTCACTTGGATTTTATAATCGTTATTTTGATTAATAATAATAAAAGAAAAGAAAACTAAAATAATAATAATAAATAAATTAAAAATAAACAATAATTTAAAAAAATTAATTTTTTTCATAATCTAAATATAATTTAATAAAGACATTTATCTCTTTTTCCCTTTTCAATTAAATCTTTATTTTCTTTAACTAAAATCTTATAAAACTCTAATTCTTCAGGAGTCAAATCAATATTATCATCACCATCATCAGGTGCATAGTAAAACAAACAAGCCCCTAAATCCGTAGAACTGCCATCATAATATCCATAGGCATAATCCTTATAACTAGATGCCAATTCCTGATACCTAACCACAAATTTATTATCTATTATTCCAAAACTAGGAACTGTCAATGTTTTCTCATAGTCCCTATTCCAAGCTGTATAGCTACAAGTAACTTGAGAAGGTACACTCATACCTAAACTTATCACATCATCAATTGAAGTAGGTATATCTTCAATCTCCGACCAAGAAATACTTCCATCATTTAAATCAGAAGGAATTCCAGAAACTTCAGACCAACTAACTCCATCTTTAATATTAGCCGGAACTGTTGGATCACTCTCAAAAGTCAAATAACCATTATTTGAAACATAAGTATCAACATCTGCTTCAGTTAAAACACTATCCAATTCACAAGCAACAGTTCCATCAGAATTAACTGCTCTAATACTTTGTCCAGAAGGACAGATGTCATTAATCCTATCTTGAATTTCCAAATCATTAACATCATCTGAACCAATTGTTCCATCAACAATCATATTAGAAGTAATCGAATTTGCCTGATTCTCATTAACCATTCTTGCATCAAGTTCAACTCCCTTATATCTTGTATCTTCATTCAAATCAACTTGATTTACAAAAGTAAAACTATTACTTGGATCTGCACCCTCATCTTCCCCAAAAATTCCAGGGACAATATCTTTCGCATATGTCCAAATACCATTATTATCTGCATAAGCAACTCCTCCAAAAAAAATTATACACAACAAAAAAATATTTGTATAAAAATTAAAATTCTCTTTAAATTGACTTTTCATAATAATCCTATTAAATTATTCTTATATTAACTTTAAGATTTACTGATAAGTAACACAAAAAACTAAATTCTCAAAAATCAATCCCTTTTTTCACTACAAAACCTTTATTAGAATAATGTCTAATATCTTTAACCTCAATCTTTCTAAAACAATTTTCAAGTAAGTTATCATTTGCATATCTTCCTGAAATAATTAAATTAGAATCAAACATTTTAACAACTTCTAAAACTTCTTCCAACCCTAAAAGTCCAGTTTTAATTGTTGTATTTAATTCCTCTGCAACAACTAAATCATATTCGTCAACTGATTTCTTAAGTTCTTCTAAACCAAATTTTGCTTCAGTAAAATCTTCATCAATATTTTCAAATCTGAATTTTTTCCCATCAAATCTTTGAGTTCCAGAAACAAAATATGGTATCTTCATTTTATCAAACAAAAACCTCTCAGAATAGAAATCTCCTCCTTTATCAAAATAAATAAGTTTAACTTTTTTTCCTGAGATAAATTGTCTAAAAATCTCTCCAAAACAAAAAGTACTCTTCCCCTTTCCATTTCCAGTAATATTTGAAATATTACTCTTTTCCAAATCAACTTGTAAATAATCAAAATCACTAATTAAATCTGAAAAATCAAAAACTTTTTCAAAGTCTTCTTTTTTAGAAAAAGTAAAAACTATTTCTCCATAAATTTCTTTATTTTCTGCGATTTCTCGAATTCTCTCAAATGATAATTTATCTAAATCACAATTATCAAAAACAATTAAATCATAACTTCGACTTAAATCAAAATTATCATAAGAAAAAAAATCTATTGGAAACTCTTGCAAAAAACTCTCACCAGAAAAATCTGAATTAATATATACTACCTTTAATTCTGCTCCCAATCCACGCAAAACTAAACCTAAAGAAACATTTGAAAATTGATTCAAATGTGAATCCAAATACAAATGAACTCGATTATTTTTTTTAATCATTTACTTATTTATTCTTAGCAATATTATAAGCTCTCATATAATTCTCTACAAATTTTTTCCAACTAAAATTACTTGAAAATAAAACTGACTCTTCTTTTTGTTTTCTAATTTCTTCATCAGATTTATTCAAAAAATCCTCAAAATAATTAAACAAGTCAATTACAGTTTCATCTGAATTTTGACTCTCACGCATCAAAACCTTTGTTGAAATATTCTCAGTAAAATCTCTAACAATTGCCCTTCCAAAACCTGCTAAATCGGAAGTAACTGTAGGTACTCCATAAGCAATACTCTCTAGTGGCGTATAACCCCAAGGCTCATAAAATGAAGGGAAAACTCCTAAATCAAAACCAAGAATTGTATCATAATAAGGAGTATTCAAAAATCCATCATTACCATTTAAATAAACTGGCATCAAAATAACTTTTACTTTATCATCTTTTCTATTCAAAAGACTTCCGTCAATAAATGCTTTAATAATCTCATTATCGTAAGGAACACTATGAGTAGAAAGTGGCGCAACTCCCATTAAATCCTCTTTAATATCTTCTCCTTTAATAGATTTTAAAACAGTTTCATTAACATCAAAATTTCCAATCGGAATAAGGAAAAAATTAACCAATTGTTTGCTAGAATTTTCATCCTTCAACTTCTTATTTAATTTTGAAAGTGATTCAATATAAACATCAACCCCCTTATTCCTAAATTCGTTTCTCCCACTAGTATAAAAAAACTTAGTATTTGAAAAATTAACATCATAAAAAGGTCTAAAAAAATGCTCTGCAAAATCTTTAATTCTCTCATTTGACATTTTATGAACCATATCTAAATTATGTAAAAATTCAAAATCAAAATTATCAAAACCATTATATAAAATTACATCAGCTTCCTTACCATAAAGATACTTAGCCTCTTTATTAGTAATATGAGAAACTGTTGTAAAACAATCTGCAAATTTTGCAAGTGCTCTCTCAGTTTGATGTTTCGTATAAACTCCTAATTCATATGCTTTCTTGTCTGAATCAACATTTTCAAGCAATTTATATACATCATCACCAGTACCACAAATAGTTCTACCAAGCATAGTTGCATGAGTTGTAAAAACTGTTTTAAAATTATCTCTTGCAAAATTTTTCAAATAAAAAATAGCACCACCAGACATCCATTCATGAGAATGAACAAAAACCTCTCCTACAATTTTATTTCCTATTTTCTCACAAACAATACCACAACACCAAGACCACAAAATAACCTCATCAAAATCATACCAATCAGAATTAAGTGAATCGATTTCATACTTATCCCAAAGTAAAGATTTAATCTCATTAATATGTGAAGAATATCCACTATGCTCAACTAGAATTACTTTAGGTCTTCCTTCAATTTTCCACTCACCAAAATGAACTTTAATTCCTAAATTCTCAAGTTCTAAAACTTCATTTTTAAATTCTTCAGGAACTTCAATCGAATTAAACTCATCAGTATTGCCTTTAAGGTAAGGTCCAACAGTAAAATAATTTTCAAATTTATTTCCAATTTGAGGCACTTTTGAAGAAATAACAGTATGAATTCCACCAACTTTATTACACACTTCCCATGAGATCTCAAACAAAGATCCTAATTTTTCCATAGAACTAAATGTGTAATCTTTATGAAAACATTTCGTAACTCTAAAAGCAAGTCCTAATATATTTTAATTCAACAGTAAAGACTAAATTGTATAAACAATTTATAATATGTATTATTAAATGAAAGTTTTAATGTTAGGTTGGGAGTTCCCACCATATTTTGCAGGAGGTTTAGGTATTGCCTGCTATGAACTAACAAAATCTTTGAGTAAAATTGACAACATTGACATAACTTACATCATGCCATATGGACCTAAGGAAAAACAACATAGTTCTAAACTAAAAATTAGGTCCGCAAATCAGCCAATAAAAAATATAGATTTTGACCTAAAAATAAAAAATGTAGATACACTATTATATGCTTATGATTCATTTTCAACATATAGAAGTAGATTCCAAAATATACTAAGAAACGAGTCTGAATTTTGTGAAGATAAAAATCTAAAAGATTTATATGGACCAAACATTTTAAAAGAGGTTTATCTTTATGCAAAAAGAGTCGCAGCCCTATGTATGAATGATGATTTTGACGTAATTCATGCTCATGATTGGACATCAATCCCTGCAGCTTTACTTCTAAAAGAACTTACAGGAAAACCAGTGATACTTCATGTTCACATCACTGAATTTGACAAAACAGGTGGTGCCGGTGCAAACCCTGAAATTTTCAAAATAGAAAAAGAAGGATTTGAGAGAGCTGATGTATTACTTGCAGTAAGTAATTTTGTAAAAGATAGATTAAACAACAACTATGGAATTAATTCTGAGAAAATCAGAGTAGTACACAATGGTGGAGTATCTGATTTAAGACCAACACTTGAAAGACAAAATGTTGTAAAAAAAGAAGACAAGATTGTTCTCTTTGCAGGAAGAATTACAACACAAAAAGGTCCGGAATTTTTTGTAAGAGCAGCAAGAAAAGTTTTAGACTACGAACCAAATACAAAATTCATAATGGCAGGAAGTGGAGACATGCTTCCAAAAATGATAGAACTTGGAGCAGAATTAGATATTGGAAAAAACTTATTATTTTTTGGAGTATATACAAGAAAAGAAGCAGACATACTTTTCGGAACTGCAGACTGTTTTGTTATGCCTTCAGTATCAGAACCTTTCGGATTAGTACCTCTTGAAGCAGTTGCAAAAGGAACACCTACAATTATATCAAAACAATCAGGAATAAGCGAAGTATTAGACCATTCATTCAAAGTAGACTTTTGGGACACTGAAGAAATGGCAAATAAAATAATCTCACTTTTAAGATATGAACCTCTTCACTCCCACATAAGAGAAGAAGCACATAGAAACTTTGACAAATTCAGTTGGGATTTACCAGCACAAAAAATTTATAACATATATCACGAAATATCAAGAAGATGAGTTCAAATATATTTAGTTCAGGAGGAGAAAAAGAAAAAACTGAATTCAAAGATAAAGTAGATACTCATTCCAAAGCAATTTTAACAGTTGTCGAGAGACAAAAAGACCTTGAAAGTTCTCTAGATATTGTTAATGAAAAAATCGAATTAATTGACCATAACTCAATTAAAAATTTTAAAAAAATATTCAATGATATGAATATAATTAGAACAGACTTAAGAGATCTAAAAGAAGAAGTTGCTGACATAAAAGACTATAATTCTAAAATCACTAAACAACTAAAACTAATGTCAACAAAAGATGAAGTAACCAAATTAGAAAAATACATTGACCTTTGGGATCCAATGAATTTTGCAACAAAAGATGACCTAGAAAAAATCAGTAAAAGAACAATTAATGAATTAAAAAAGATTTTACACGAATTCTTAAAAGAATAAAATTAACAATTAATGAATTAAAATGTCACAAATTTTATTTGTGATGAGTTAAAAAGTAAAATTCTCATAATTATTAAAAAAATAAATTCATACTCTAAATTTAGAAACTAAAGATTTAACTCTAGAATTATTACTATTCTCAACATACTCTTTTATAAAAAAGTCCAAACTATCTGTCGCAGAAATTATATCAAAACTAGGTAATGCAAATAGAGTGAAAGTTTCAGACTCATAAGCTGCCTGAACATATCTTCCATTTGAATATAAAATTATATCTCCTCCAATTAAATTCGAATCACATTTAGCAAACCTTTTAAATCCATCAAACAAATAATCAACTATAATATCATTCATATTCAAACATAAACAATACAATTATATAAAACTATCTCTAATCCATCCCAACAACAAAATTCTCAAGCAAATTATAATCTGAAGTCCCATTCATCTTATATAAAATAGTCTGAGAATCAAATTGATTAAGAGATAAATTCCAAGTAAGCATATCACCATCATAAGTCCCAGCTATAGCTGAGAATCCTGAATTAATCAAACTCAAATCATAATAATTAAAATTAGAATCGATAAAGTCATGGAAAATATAATCTTGATAAGTTCCATAATTAGTAATATTAATCAAAACAGTATAAGCATTAACACCCAAATAAGTTATACTTTTATTAACTTCAATATTTTTATTAGGAATAACATAAAAACTAATCGAAGCATTTACTCTATTATCAACAGAATCATTAGCATAAAAGACTAAATTTCGAGTACCACTAGTAAGATTCGCTAAAGTGAAAATCCAATTCTTAAGCGCATATTGATTCAAATTATAAATAGTAGAATTCGCATCAAACTCCATCCATACATTATCAGCCTCAACCAAAGTAGTAACATTAAAATCAATAATATCATCATAACTAATCTTCATACCATCAATAGGGAAAATAACAGTAATTACTGGCAAAGTTCTATTAATATTAATATATCTCAACTCTGAAACATTCATATTACCTAAACTATCATTAGCATAAACTTTGTAAGTATATAGATTATTCTTTAACATACTCTTATTAATACCACAAACATAATCAGGAGTTGAACCAGTACAAGACATAGTTTCATTCACCCCATCAAATTCTAAAGTAACAGTATCTAGAACCAAATCATAAATTGAAACATTAATATAAGTCCAAGATCTATTCACGTAACTATTATTAGCATCAGTAATTGGAATAAAAGAAATTTTAGGTGCAATATAATCAATATAAATAGTTCTATTCAAAATACTAGTATTGCAATTAGCTGCTAAATCACAAGCAATAAAAGTCCATTTAAATTTCCCTGAATAAGGAAAAATAAAACTCAAATTAGATTGATTAAATTTTCCAGAAATTAATGAAGTGTTAACACCAATTAAATCTCCAGTAGAATTATAAACCAAAAGACTAAAATTTTTCAATCCAACAATATCAGTAAAATTACCAACAAAAAAATTCTTACTAATATTAACAGCAGTATCATTCTCTGGAGAAACCAGCTCAATCATAGGTGGAGTCAAATCAATAATTAAAGTATAATTAACACTATTCCAAGCATAATTCCCTGCTTCATCATAAACTAAATAATTCCAATAATAAGCACCTTCCACAACAAAATCAATTTGAAGATTTGAAGAATTAAAAGTCCCAAAAACAATTGAATCATTCAAATATATCAAAGAACCAGTCTCATTCCAAACATGCAAAGTTGAATTCCACAAAGCAACATTATCACTAAAATTTCCTAAAAACAATTGAACATAATTACCAAAAGAAGCATTCAAAGGCGATGTCAAATTTACAACTGGAAGAGTTGTATCAAGATACAAGGTAATATTCTCATTCAAAACATTAAAATTACCTGCCTCATCATAAACCAGATAATTCCAATAATAAATTCCCTCTCCAGCAAAATCAAAACTCAAGTTAACAGAATCTGAAAGCCCAGAAAGACTAGTAAAATTTGTACCCAACAAAGCACCAACTGAATCATAAACTCTTAGAGTTGCATTTTTCAAACCAAAATCATCAGTAAAATTAGCAACAAATAATTGCTTCAAAACATTAGATTTCGTAAGATTCACAGGAGAAATAATTGTCACATTAGGATTAATTAAATCTATGTTAATTGTAAAATTATTTAATGCAAAAACACTATTTCCTACATAATCATAAACTAAATAATTCCAATAATAAGTTCCCTCAGTCAAGAAATTAAAACTTAAATTAGTAGAATTATAAGTCCCAGAAATACTAGTAAAATTAGTACCCAACAAAAGACCTAAATCATCCCAAACATATAAAGTTGCATTAGCCAATAACATTAAATCAGAAAAATTTGCAGCAAAACTAATATTTTGTTGATTAATAAAAGAATCATTCAATGGCGATATTAAAGAAACATTAGGTGTAGTCTTATCTACATAAAATAAAAATTTAGATGAATTTCCTCTCTGCAACTTAGAAGAATCCTCAATACAAGAAACATACCAACTATGATTGCCCTCAACAAAGTAATGATTAATATTAAAATATTGATCCACATCATTAGTAATAGAAATATCTGTATCCTCCAAAATATCATCAATATATAACTCACAATGACTCATATTAAAAAAACCATTAGTAACATTATAAGTGAAATTTTGATAAACTTCAACATTACTCCAAGTATTATTTAAAGGGAAAATATTCTCAACAAAAGGAGGATTAATAGTAAAGTTTCTCATAACATAAACAAAATTCACATACCAATCTTCAGCTGGGCCACCATATTCAATCAATCTAACATTAACAGAATTAAAATCATTATTAAATTTAACATAATTTGTCAAATCACAAGAATATGTTAAAGAACCTTCAGGCACAGTACATGCAACTTGATACAAACCACTAGTGTCATTTAACCATTCAACATTTCTAGTTGTAGTACCTCCAGTAGCATATTCTAATAAAACTTCATAACTATCTAATATTGCTCCACTTGAAGGCAATACTGGAGGGAAACCAAAAGTCAATGTTTCAGTTGCTCCCGAACCACCAACATTAAATACCTGACCATCACTCTTATTAATCTCACTAAGATTTGAAGCACTATTAGGTCTAAAAATTAGATTAACTCCAACTTCATCAAAATAAGAAGCATTTAAATTCTCACTAAAATTAAAAATATACTCTCCAGTATCAGATATCAAATCATCAGGTTGAACATGATTATAAATAAAATTTCCTGAAGAATCTGTATTAACAAAACCTGAATAAGTAGGACTAAGTAAACCACCAGGATAAATTTGAGAAACATTAACAACTCCAGACTTTAGCCATTTAGATCCTGTAAAGATTATAGTCTCACCAGGTGCAAAAAAGAAATCACCAGGATTCGCTATAGGAGTCCTCCTAATAACTTCAAAACTAGCAGTTTCATTAATAGAAGTATCGTTAACTTGAAAAGCAGTAATATTATATATACCTATTGGCGCATAATCACCAAGAGTATAAGAAATATCAAACTCATTAGAAGCATTAACTAGAACCAAAGGCAAGTATGTAATAGCACCTAGACTATCAATAATTGAAACATTTGCATAAGCACCAGAATCCCAAACTTGAGAACCTAATATATCTACAATTTCTGACTGTTCATAAATAGTAAATAAAGTCTCTATAGCAGATTTAGAATAATTATAAGTTACCCTATAAACTAAAGTATCTACATTAATAGCATATGTTCCTGAATTTCTAGCACCAGCACCACCATAAAAAGCTTCAGCACTAGCTGTTGAAGTATCCGAAAAAAAATCTGAGCAATTCCAATATTCTCCAACTGGTAAAGCATTCGTTACATCAAGAACTCTATTACTTACAGGTTCAGAAAAATCAATAATTGCACCAACTACAGAATAACCATCTCCATCAGCATCTATTAAAATTTGTTCAATACCTTTATATGTAAGATCATCTGTTGCAAACCATACTTTGTAAAGTAACTCTACTTTAATAATTTCCTCACATTTACTCTGGGTCAAATCCTCAAAATACATCTGAACACCTCCATCTAAATCTCTACTCATAGAATGAATCTCCATATAAGTATCATCACAAAAAGCAAATTCACCTCCCACTCCAGAAGGGCATAATTTAGAACCAGTATAAGAAATATCATCACAATTCAAAGAATCCCAACCATTACCATTCTCTTGACAAGATGCACCTGTAGGAGACAAAACATAATCAGAAACTTGTGCAATAATAGGATCTGTTGGAGTAAGTTCAATAGTATACTCTTGTCCAGGAATTGTATCTAAAATTTTTACATATCCACCGAAACAATTTTGAGCTGTAAAATTATAATTAGAACACTTATACACTTGATGTCCAGTTGCAGTAAAAGTAATATTATAAGTTAAAACATCAGGTGCAAAATGAGGGTCAATTGCAAATACATCAGATACAAAATAAGGCAAATTAACTTTAGAAGTTGAAACCTCCTCAAAACCAATACTCACATCTTTAATATAAGAATTAGGTACAACTATATTTTTAACACTAGTTCCCATTGGCCAAAAAACTAAATCATTTTTACTAGTTTGATTTGTTCTAAAATTACCATTTGGAACTTTAAATCTCTTCAAACTCACACCATTCTTTTTAATTTCCAATTCAACTTCTGAAGATAAATCAAATGTAGAGTTATAAAACAAATCTTTACCATCAATTAAAGTATCATTAATAATTTTAATTGTCGTTTTATTAGAAGAATAGTTTAATAAAGAATTAGTATTTGAATACGCCAAAACTTTAAAATTATTTGAAACATTTATAGCACCAGTTGCATTAAGTCTAAATATAAAAGTTCGAGTCTCATCCTTAAGCATATTTGAGAAAGTATAAGTATTTTGATTCCTTGAAAAAAAAGGAGTTCCACTACCAACTGACACTAAACCAAACTTAGAATAAGTAAGACTTACATCATCTATAGCCATATCACTCCTAAATCCATTACCTGTCAATCCATAAAATCTAACTTTTTGAATATTCTCTGAAATATCTGCAAATAAATTATCCTCAAACCATACATCCCCCAAATTACCAACATAGGATGCTAAATTAATCCAAGAATTACCATCGAAAACATCTAAAAATAAACTACCCATATTAGAGCCATACATATGATACCAATAATTAATATTCAAATAATCATCAGCATTAATATCTAAACTCTCCAAATAAAAATCCTTATTAGGATTATTCGGGTTTGAAGCCTCAGTGTACAAATAATATCCTGTAGCTGTACCCAAGCTATGGTCAATACTAGGACCTGTCGTCCCAGTTGTAGTTCCTGCCCTATCCCAAGTCCAATCTGCATCATCTCCTACAACATTTTGCCAATTACCAAAACCTCCCTGAAAATCATCAAACAAATTATACTCCTCTGCCATTAATAAATCTACATTAATATCTCCACAATCATTCCCCTCACAAGTAACCTCAACTTCATATTCAACCTCATTATTATACAAAACCTCATAATAATTAACTGGATAAGCCTTAACATTCAATGTTGGAATTTTAATCTCAAGACTCCTATTACTCACTGCCCAAGATTTAGAACCTCCAATATCAGTAACTAAAACATTCCATAAATAGTCTCCACTCATCACAAACTCCAAATTCCAACTACTAGAATCAGCAACACCAGATAAACTATCAGAGACATTATAAATTAAATTCCCTAAATTATCCCATACAAAAATCTCAGACTCAAGTAAAGACGTATCATCAGTAAAACTTGCATCAAAAGAAATAATATTTTCAATTGAAGAACCAACATACCCATCAATAGGAGTAATCAGATTAAGAATAGGAGGATTATTATCTGATATGAAAACATTTAAATCATCACTCTGTGAACGAAGAGAATTATCTGAATTCGAAATAGCAACTCCATAAAGTTCATATAAATTAACAGCACCAACTGCATTCAAATCAAAAGATACAATAATAGACTCACCTGCCGCCAAATTCACTTGTTGAGTCTGAGAAGCACCAGTCCAGAAAGGAGAAGTAGCAGGAATTGTAGAAACTAAACTACCTTTATTATAATAAAACATATATGATTTATCTGAATAATCAGAAGCATCAGTTGCAAAATAATCATAATTAGAATTATCTCCTGCACTAAGTCCATAGAACCCACCACTTCTAGGAATAACAGTCCCATGATTAATTTTCACATTACCATTATTATACAAAACAACCTCAGACTGAGCAACCCCTGCTCCATTATACCACTGAGAATCAACTCTAAAAACTGAATACTTCTTATTTACACCTTGATCCAAACAAGCATATTCATTATTATAAGTCCCATCTCCCAAATCTGCCCACAAAAATGCAATATTCTCATCCGCTATCATCTCTGCTACAGTAGGGTTATAATCTGAAGCACTATCATCAAAAGACAATCTTCCATTAGTATCAAAATAAACTGAATCAACAGAACCAATAACTTGACTATAAAAAGGAAACTCAAACCCTAAATTATAAACATTAATCCCATCATCAATACCTAAAGTAGGATTCTGACTACAAGAAAATTCATTATACTTATTTCCAGTAACCTCATAAAAATCATAACCAGTAAAACCAGTAGTCATATACAAACCAACATCAATTAACCCACAATCACCACTAATACAACTAACATTCAAACTAATAACATCTGAACCACCTTGAGATATCAAAACATCAGAATAATCTTGGAAATCAACATTAAAAGAATAAGAAGAACCCTCTGCAACATATGCACTAAAATGAGTTACATTAAATTCGACATGAGAATTATTTTGACTAAAAATCAAATTCGAATCTTCCCAACCAGAGATACATTGTTCATTAATAAATTCATTACAAACTAAAATATTTTTCACGAATTCAACTTTCTCTAAAGAAATTTGAGCCTGTTCAAAATTATCTGCCTCGACATGAACAACATCCGAAACCATATCTAAATTAATTCTCTCATTTAAATTTTTAACATCAATAACTTCCACTACTTCAATATCTTCAAGACTAACATCTTTAAAATTAACCCTACCATTATTTTTAGTAACTTCTAAATCTTTTTTACCATTATCCAAATTTTTAATTGATACTATATCAATTTTATTTTTAGATTCAAACCTCTTCACATCAGAAGAAACATTAACCTTCAATTCAAACTGAGAATACAAATTTCCATATGAATCATAAATCTTAAACTCTCCATCTTCAGAATCTGCAACTCCTGTATATTTTAAACTATTTTTAGTATCGGAAAATTTAGTTGCTAAAATCTCCAAGCCCTTATCTATAAAATCTGACTTTCTCAGCTGAATAGACTTAGGAAATCTCAGTTTATTATAATCAATACCATCCTCAACTAAAATTGAAAAATCAAATTCATCTCCCAAATTAACACTATCGGGTAAATCTATAAATTCCAAATTATTAACATCAAAATTAGAATTAATATCAATATCAAAATTATCATTTAAAAAATAATTATAATCAATTTTAACATCATCAACACACTCCTCACCCTCACATTCCAAATATAAAAACTCTTCTTCATCAAAGTAATCATTAATATATTCATTCAAATTATCTCCAGAAACATCATCTGAAGATCCATTCTCTCCATTCAGTATAGGATCAATTCTAAAAGAATCAGAGAAAACACCATTAGGCAAATAAACATTCAATTGATAATCTCCAAAAATAATAGGTTTTTTAATATTTAAAACAAAATCACATTTATCATCACACTCAATCATCTGTTTTACCCTTTTCTCATTATGTTGAGTAGGATAATACTCTAAAACAACCTTTGATGAATCAATCAAATCCAAAGAACCAAAAATGTCAACCTCTTTTTGATTCTCTTCAACATAAATAACATCATCACTAACAAAATTATTCTTACTATCATTAAGATTATTATTCTCCATATCAACAGATTTATTCATTAAAAAAGTGGAAAAAGATTCTTGTGAAGAATCTAACTCCGAATAAACATTCACCAAATAATCTCCAATAAAAATATCTGAAGTTAAATTAAAATTAAAATCGCACATTAAATCCTCACAAAAAAAATCAAAACTATCTTTAACTTCCGGATACAACTTAGGAAAAATATCTAAATAATAATGAATATTAGGAACCGAAGAAAAAATTATTCCATCAACAAACAACTTTCCTTCATCAATATAATAGTATGGATCCAGATTAACGCTAAAAGATGCCTCAGGTTCATTCAACACAAACTCTAATTCCTTCTTGTATCTCCTACCATTATAATCTGCAACAACCTCAACTAAGTAATCATCAAAGAAAATTTTATTCAAATTAATTTTCTCTTCACAACTTCCATAACACTCAAATCTCTTAGAACCAACAACTAAATTCTCTTTCTTAAAAATAATCTCAACATCAAATTCAATCTCATCATAAACTTTATTATCAATCTGAAGAATAATAGAATAAGGTAATTTCTGATCATTCACATATGAAATTTTTGCATCAAAAACATCTTCTGAAGTCAAATAAGTAACAGCAAACATAGAAGAAACTAAGAATAAAATAAAAAAAACTAAAAATCCAAAATCCCCGGCTAACTTAAATTTTGACAAGCTATATAAAAAGCTATAAAAATCATTTATAAAATTATGTTATTATATAAAAGATACGCACAGGTATTATATATAGAGACTAATCTAAACCAACCATAAATTCTCTACCCAAATAATAGTCATCAATCCCACTAACGGAGTAATTAATTTCTCGAGAAACTAATTGAGGGACAATTAAATCCCAACCTAAAATATCTCCTACATAATATCCAATTGTTACATTAATCCAATCATAAATGACACTATAAGAACCTGAAGAAAAATCTGAATCAACATAATTCATTACACTAATTGGAGAAGTAAAATCACTAAGAGAATTACTTATATTTACTTCTATAAAATACATATTTGTATTAATATTTCTAATACTTTTTGATACTCTAGCAGACTGATTATAAATCATCCAAAACTCATACTTAGAAGAATTAACTGAATTATACATCTCATCAATTACATTAACATACCAATCATAATTACCTGGGTAAAAAGACAAATTAAGTGAATAATTAGTTCCACTATTACAATTAAAAGATTGATTTAAAACATCATCTAAATAAAAACTACAATTCAAAATACTAGAATCATCATCAACCTTAAATAAAAATTCTACACTCCCATTACCTAATATTTTCGTAACATTTAATGGATTATACAATGTAATCACTGGTTCAATATTATCAGTAATATTAATAGTAGTATATAGAGTTTGATTAGGCAAGATACTAGATAAATTAGAAACATAAAAAACACTTATATTCCAAGAACTATTTATAGCACCTGTAGCATTAACTGTCCATGAAAAAGGACAAGTTCCATCTTCAATTGGGATACAACTTTGAGGTTGAAATGAACTTGTCCAAAAAGGAGTTTCTGATAAATCTGTACTAATAATCAGACTCTCTTCTAAACTAACATCATCTAATAATGGTTCATTTTCAACATAAGTTCTTGCATAAAAATCACCCCCAAAATTAACATCATTAAAATTCAAATAATTAGTTCCACCTCCTGGCAAATCAACACAAAATTCAGAATCCTGACCTCCACTAACTTCTTGCATAACATAATCTATCCAATAACCAAAACCATCATTTAAAGTCCTTGACCTTTCAATTCCTGCTGTAGCTCCACAAGTTCCACTTCCATGAGCACCATACCAATCAGTTACTATATCATGATTAGATAAAGAAGTTGGTGTTGACAAACCATATCCATAACCATCATAACTCCACAATCCAGCATTAGAACCATCATCGGAAGCAGTTCCAAACCAATAAGTTCCAGTTACAGAAGGAATATAAAGTGCTCTGTATCTCAAATAAAAATTATCATCTATTCCCGAATAAGGATTATCAGGATTATTAATTGTACTAACATAACCAGTTCCATCAACATCCCAATTAATTGCCCCAATATTAGCTCTAATTGTTTGACCATCTACAATATTATCCAAATAATTACAAGCACCATCAGAAGCAGGACATCTACCCGCAGTTAAATGAATTAAATCAGAACTAAAAACTGAACTAGCATTACTATTTGACACCGCCCAAAAATTTCCATAATACAAATCTAAAATATAATTTGAAGAAGAAGCAAAAGCAGAATCACTCTCAATCCAAACATATAAATTTTCAGTTGTTGAATTACAAGTCTCAATCCAATAATTTAATTCAGTATTCCCATTCAAAATTCTTACATCATTACAATTATTCGACCAATCAAAATTACTTCCAATAGTACTCGAAGTTAAATTCAATAAAATCTGATATCCTAAAGGTATTGCATCCGAAATTGAAATATTCAACTCCTGTCTATATGACCAAGCAGGATTCCACCAACTAGAACTTGAATAAACTGCATATGCACTAACATTGCCACAAAGTCCAGTGCAATTAAAATAAGAATCAAAACTAAATGTTCTATTCTGTCCAACAAGCTTTGTACTTAATGGAGTTGGACTAGTCAAATAAACATTAATAGGACCATAAATAGGATTAACAAAACAACTAACATTAATTAAAGATTTATCATCATACTCATCAGAAGTCACACTAAAAATTGCGCTATAATCACCATAACTCGAATCAGAACAAGTGAACTCAATATTATTTGAAATACCCTCATTCAAATTAATTCCATCTAACCAATTATCTGAGATCAAAGAACAATCTCCACTCTCACAAGAAACCACTAAATTTGTATTATCACCGTTATCTGAAATAACTTCTAATGTAATTTCTCTATCACCACTATTTTTATCAAATGATGAAAAATCATAGAAACTCTGATTAAAATTCACACTATCACCATTAATGATTTTAATTGATGCATTTTTAGAAGTCTTATTCAATATATCAGTAACATTACTTGAATACAAAACATTTAGCTTATGAATTGAACCAACTATACCAGTAGCATTAACAGTCCAAGTAAAAGTACAAGAACTATTATATAATAAATTACAACTTTGAGGATTAGAACTAATAGACCAAACAGGAATTGAAGAACTTGTTGCAACACTACTAAAGACACTCGAAGAATTATACTTTAGATTTGCACTAACATTCCCACAATCCGAATTATTATCAATCCCAAAACAAGAAACACTGCTATTAAAAACAAAAGTTTTATTCTGTACCATATTAGTAATTGCTAAAATAGAAGGATCATTAACAACTGAGCTCAAATAATTTGTAAGTTTATCCTCATTCCCAAAAATTTCTGAAAAAGTGTCTGTTGAATATCTTCTAACAGTAAAATCATCAAAAGTTGCTGTACATAAAGTTGAACCAGCATGTGAAGTAAGTGAAATTCCTATATCTTGAATATTATTTGTTGAAGTAATTGATGAACTAGTAATTAAAGTCCAAGCATTAGGTGTAGTTTTCGAATAATAACCAGTATGTGTATTTCCACTTTTAACTAATCTAACATAAGAAGGTGAAACTGAAGGAGCACCTCCATTATTATTCGTATCCAAATAACCATTATCATTCATATCTCTTTGAAATGAATAACCATTTCCAGGAGTCCTAACATTAAAAGAATATCCTGTTGAAGATGCTGCAGCAGTCATATCATTTTTTAACATAATTCCAGCTTTAGCCCATACATTAGGATTTGTTTGTGAAGTAACTTCAAGTCTTACATCAACATCCCCTGACACTCCTGTCAAATAAACAGAACCATAATGATCTGTCCCAGTCCAAGTATCTGAACCACCAGCAATAACAGTTAAGACTCCTGAACCCTCACTAAAAGAAGTTCCTGCAACAGTATCTAAATCAACTGTTGACAACCTAGAATCAATTGAAGCATCTGCAAAATCATCACAATAAATAAATACACTACAATAATTCTCCGAATTCGACTTAGTAGAATCATGATAATACATAAATAAATTAGCATCAGAACTTGCATCCAAATAAGGAACCTTAATCATTAAAGTTGCATTCAAATCAACAACGCTCCAAGTAGAAGCATAATGAGGTATTAAAGAACTAACATTAGAGGTTGAATTAAAATAATAAAATCTAACTGAATCTCTATCATTTGTAAAATCAAAACTTGCACCAACATTACTTGAATCTATAACGAAAGTATGTGTTAAATTATCAATTGAAACACTTGCTCCAGTAATATTAATTTCTTGCCTATAAAGTTCAGAAGCATCAGCCCAAGGCGCAGCACTTATTCCATAAATCGAAGGTAAAATAAACATACTAAGCACTAGAATCATCGTCCAAACATTCAAAGTCCTCAGTACATTTTTGTTTACCATAAAGTCGTACTAAGTACGACTTTATAAAAAGAATATTTAAAACTTTGTCCAAACAATAAGGAGTGAAAACTTAAAAAAATATAGGAATTATTTCTTTTTCAAATTAATTAAGAATAAAATATCACTAACTAAGCAATAAATTACCAAAAAACAACAACTACCACTTTTTTTGACAACAAATATTTATAACCTAATTTTAGGAGAAATATAGTATAATGAGTATAATTAAACGTATTAAATTAAAAGGGTTCAAATCTTTTGCAAATCCTACTATTCTAAACTTCGAAGATGGATTCAATACAATCGTTGGTGCAAACGGTTCAGGGAAATCCAATGTCTTTGATGCACTATGTTTTGTTTTAGGAAGAATGTCCTCAAAAGGGCTTCGTGCAGACAAATTAGGGAACCTAGTTTTCAATGGAGGTAAAACTACTAAGCCTTCAAAAGAAGCAGAAGTTGCAATCTATTTATCAAACGATGAAAGAGAATTATTAAATGTAGAACTTGATGAAATTAAAATCTCAAGAATTGTGAAAAAAAGTGGAAGTTCAAACTATTATTTAAACAACAATAAATGTACAAGAACTGAAATCGTAGAAATTCTAAAAAGAGCATCAATTGACCCAGACGGATACAACATTATATTACAAGGAGATATTATGAGAGTTGTAAATATGAGCCCAAATGAGAGAAGAGAATTAATAGAGGAAATTGCATGTATATCAAACTATGAAGAAAAAAGACAACAATCTCTAAAGAAACTTGACAAAGTAGAAACAAATCTAAAAGAAGCAGACCTACTACTTGAAGAAAAAACTAAATACATAAAAGAACTAAAATCAGAAAAAGAACAAGCAGAAAAATTCCATCAAGTAAAAGATGACTTAAGATTCAACAATCTACTCCTAGTAAAAGCAAAACTAATTCGGAACAATATACTAAAAGAGAAAAAAGAAACAGACATCAAAACTCAAGAAGTAGAATTAACTAAACATAAAGACAAACTTGAAGAATTCGAAACAACAGAAGCAGACATTAATAAAAAAATCGAAGAACTTGAAAAATCAATTGAAATCAAATCACATCAAGACTTCATCTCTGTAACAAACAAAATAACTTCACTTGAAGCAGAAATTCAAAAACAATCCGAAAAAAAAGCAGAAATTCAAAAACAATCCGAAGAAATAAAAACAAAATCTACAAACATTAAAGAAAACATCAAACAAACAAAAGAAAAACTAAAAATTATTGAACAAAAAAATAAAGATTTAGAAATAAAAAGAAAAACTATCCAAAAAGAATTAGGTGAAGTAGAAACTGAAATTACAAAAATGAAAGGCAATTTTTCAGGTGACAGCTTCAAAGACTTAGAAGAAGTTGATGAATTAATAGACCAATTAAATGATAAAAAACACAACAAAAATCAAATCAGACAAGACAATGCAATCCAAGTTGAAAAATTAAACACAAAAATTGAGCATCTTGAAATTGACTTAAGAAAAATTGAATCATCTTCAACAGAAAACAAAGCGCAATTTGATGACTTAGATAAAAAGAGAAAACAACTTAAAAAATTAATAATAGAAATATCAAGTTCAATCTCAAATAATTCCGAAACTTCAGCAAAACTCCACAATTTAAACAAAGAATATTCTGAGCTTGTTGAAGAACACTCAAAATTAAGAATGAAAGTTGAAAGTTCAAAAGATTTAATGGCAACAAACAAAGCAGTTGATACAATATTAAAACTAAAACACAAAGACAACTCGATTCATGGAACAGTAGCAGAACTTGCAACAGTACCTGACAAATATTCTATGGCACTTGAAACAGTAGCTGGAAAAAACCTATTCAATCTTGTAGTTGATAATGACAACACCGCAGTAAAATACATCAATTATCTAAAAGAAAATAAAATAGGAAATGCAACATTCTTACCTCTAAATAAAGTTAATACTAAATTCAGACTAGATGATAGCGTATTAAATAAAAGAGGAGTAATTGACTACGCATTAAACCTAATAAAATACGACAAACAATATGATAACATATTTAATCTAGTATTCCAAGACACAGTTGTAATTGAAAAAATTGAAGATGCAAAAGGAGTAGGAATTGGAGACTACAAAATGATAACTCTAGCAGGAGACATTGTTGCAAAATCAGGAGCAATGAGTGGAGGTTTTAGATCAAGAAACAAAGCACTAGGAGCATTCAAAGATGATAAATCAACTGAAAAATTAATGGAACTAGATGCAAAAGTTATGGGTCTAAAATCAACTATGGATCTATTAAAAGAAGACAAAGAAGACTCTGAAAGAAAAATCTATGACCTAAGACAAGAAAAAGCAGACCTTGAAGGTGATATATCAAAACTTGAAAAACTATTATCAATTGAAGGAAAAGATACAGACTCAATCAAAAAAGATATTGAAAGCATAGTTTCAGATAAAACTGTAATAGAGAATTCACTTAAGAAAATCTCAAGAGAAATCGATGAAATTGACAAAGAACTTGGCATCGCGCAAGAAAAGAAAAACAAATTCAAAACATCCTCATCAGAAAGTGGACAAGCATTTGGGAAAATATCTGAATACGAAGAAAAAAGAGACAAACTAAAAGAAAAACAAAGGGAAATATTCTCACTAATAGATTCAAACAATACTCAAATTAACAGCGTATTAAATCCTGAAATTATAAACCTTGAGAAAATCCTAAAAGAAAGTGATGAAGCAATAATTAACATCAAAACTCAATTAGACGATTTAACACAAATCCTAAAAGAATTAAATGAAGAGTTAATAATATTCAAAAAGAAAGAAAAAGAATTATCAAAAGATTACAAAGACTTCATTGAAAAAAGAGATTTATTAAAAGAAAATAAAAAAAAAATTGAAGAAAAATATGAAAAAGAATATTCTAAATTTGATAAAGTAAAAGAAAGACTTGCTCAATTAAACTATGCAATTTCAGAATACGAAACACTAAAAAATACATTAAACGATGAACTAGAATTATTATACGAACAATTAAAAGTAGAATTTATCGAAAACAATGAAGAAGAACAAGAAAATAAAACTGGAGAAAATAAAATTGATGAATTAATCAATTCAGTTGACGATAAACTTCAAAATAGAAATATCGACATCAAAGAACTTCAAAATAAAGTTAATTATCTAAAAACAAAATTAAACAGTTTTGGATCAATTAATATGAAAGCTGTTAAAATTTATGATAAACTAAAAGAAGAGTTTGATTTATTACTGGAAAAAAGAAGTTCATTAACTGAAGAAAAATTAGAAATTTTAAAACTAGTTACGGAAATGGATGCAAAAAAGAAAGAAAAATTCTTAGAAACTTTCGTCCAACTAAAAGAAAATTTCATCAAAATATTTGCCGAACTTTCAACAAAAGGAGAAGCAGAATTAAACATGGAAAATGAAGCAGATTTATTCAACTCAGGAGTTGAGATTAAAGTAAGAATGACTGCTAAAAACTATCTTGACATCAAATCCCTTTCAGGTGGAGAAAAAACAATTACAGCAATCGCGTTCATTTTTGCAGTCCAAGAATTCTCTCCAGCTCCATTCTACATCTTCGATGAAGTAGATGCAGCTCTAGATATAATGAACGCAGAAAAACTAGGAAAACTAATTAAAAACTATGCAGCAAATGCTCAGTACATTGTAGTATCTCACTCTGAACACTTTATTCAATCATCAGAAACAATATATGGAGTAACAATGGACCAATACAAAATCTCAGATGTAGTAAGTCTAGACTTAAGAAATATGAAAGGTTACCTTGATGAAGACGCTACTCCAGTAGTGGAATTAAAATAAAATGGAATTTAAAAAAATTATTCAAAATATTAATATTAATAATCCAGAATCAAAATTAAGAGATGCTAAACTTCTAATTTCATTCATTTTAGGAATTGTAAGTCTGACTTTATTTCTCGGATTACTTGTTCCATACATACCATTAATATTACTAGGATTGTTTGCAATATTAAGCATAATCATGATTATCAAAGAAAATATTATTTTTTATAGTATAAATTATATTTTCATGACAATCATATTTTTATTGATTAGTTATACAATATTATTTGAATTAGAAATTGGATTACTTCCTCCTATCTCAGTTGCAAATATAATTACATTTCTAATATATTTATCTATCGCTGGACCTTTTATCTATTATGGGACAATAGGAGAAATAATTTTAATCAAAAAAAGATTAGAATAAATAAATTTACTTTTCTTTATCCCTAAAGAGAGCAATCAAACCACCAAAATCAACTTTAGTCTCTAAACTCTCAAGATGAATTTCATCACTCATAACAGAAGGATAATTTTTCATTAAATGATCAACCATATTAAAACTAACATGAGATCGATTATTCCCAGAATACAAACCAACAATCTCACCAGAATCTAAATCCGAATATTTTTTTAACAAATATAAACTCTTACAATTCTTATAAACTTCACTACCTACTTTAAATACACTTTCAACATTCTCAGCAACAATACCATCAACATAAAAATCCTTCATTGAAGTAATTTCTAAATCCTTAAATTGACAATTACTATCTTCAGCATAAATTTGATTATGTAAACAAATATTCTTTCTAAAAAATTCTTCATCAATACCAGTACCTACTGCAATTTTTCGCTCTCCATCAGAATTAAAAAAAGGCCCATACATAAAAATATTATTACTCATAAAAAAACAAACAAGAAGTAATATAAAAAAGTTTCCCAAAACAATTAATACTTCATAATCTTAATACCCTTAATAAAACTAACATCTCTACCAACTAAATCTCTAGCATCTTCCATCTTGATTTTAGAAATAGTCTCAGGTTTTAAAAACTCTCGAAGATCATATCCATAAATTCTTGAACCCTCAATAAAATAAATATCTCTACCCTTTGTGAAATTTCTAACAGCATCACTCATATAAACATAAGGTCCAGTTATTTTTTTAAATTTGGAAAGTTCTTTCTTCTCAAAAAAGAAAACTAAAAGAGCAACACCAGACTTAGTATCAATAAAAAATTCATTTTTAAAAACCTCAAAATCATACGCCAAATAATAACTTTTAATCTTATTATTCAACTTCAAAAGTTTAGACCCTACAATATCCTCACTATTCCCACCAACTTCAAAATTAATAGTATAAAATATAGCCTTCAAATTGCCTAATTTAGTATATTTCTTAGCCCCAGATATCACTTTCACCAAATCAAATTTAATAACCTCAAAATCCTTCTCTCTTAAAACATCAAAATTTTGTGCAACAAGTAAAAACTTGTAATAATTCTCATCACTAAGCGCTCTTGCAGCATTTCTAGTTTTAATAATTGGATCAACAACAACAAGCTTTGAAATCTTATCACTCTCAAGTTTCTTCTTAGCATCATCAAAACCTTTGTAAAAATTATTAATATCAATAAACTTCATCTCGTCCCAAGACTTAGCATCCAAAAGTAAATTCTCAAGTGAGCCATAATAAGCAATTAAAATATCAACAATATGACCTGAAAAACCATTAATATAACTCTCTGCCCCATACAATCTTTTTGCCTTAAAAAATTGTTTTGCAAGTCTTATCTCATCAAAAAGTAAAGAATTTTTAAGAGACAACTTTTTTAAAAAATCAACATGAAAAGGAGAAACATCCGTAGAATTCAAAACATCCGAAATAGTCTTAATCTTTCTATTAGGAACAAGCTCAAATTTAATCTCAGTCTTATCATTCTTAAAAATATAAGAATAATAATCCCTAGAACCTTTTTGTTTCACATAATCAACATTAGCCAAATCTAAAATCTTTTGTAAATATGAACTAATTTTCGAATCATCATACTTCAAATCAAAAGAAACAAAAATATCAACATCACTGCTTCCAGTAAGATAAGTCTCTTTTCCAAAACTACCACCAATAAAAAAATCACACTTCAAACCTAGTTTTTTACAACTAATCTCAAGACTCGAAATAAACTCATCAACCAACTTCTTTCTCAAAGAATCTTCTTCAGGTGTAGGTTTAATCTTATTCAAAATCCTCCCTCTTAAATCGATATCCATATTTACCTAATAATATTCATAATCGGATTCAAAAAAAAATCCGAAAACCAAATCCTCACATAACCAATTAAAGGAACTCTTGCAACTGGAACTCCAATAACATCATCTTCTGAAATTGCGCTCTCAAAATTATTAGCATCAGATGAAACTGAATTATGATCACCCTTAGTTCTGAAAAGATATTCCCCATTTTCTTCCCATTTATCAACAACCCTATGAATCACAGGACCATGAGAATTATACCAATTCAAATCACCAGGAATAAAAACCAAAACTTCTCCAACTTCAATATTTTCAGGACTTTTACCATAAATTATCATAACATCACCAGTATTAAGTCCATTTTTATATTCAAACTCTGAAAAATCATCCTTAGTCATCCCATAATTTTCAACATAATAATAACCACAAATATCCCACCAATCATCAAAATTTAAATTTTTATTAGTTATAGAAGGTTTGTAAACCCCACAAATTTGATGACTAACAATCTTATGCTCCATACTACCTGAAACAATAGCAACAACAGGAAAATCATTCCCCAAAACAAAACCAACACTTGGCAAAAATAAAAACTTAATAAAAAAAAATGCAACAACCAAAGTAACAACATAAGAAATCGCAGAATCATCATACCACATAAACTTCCAAAACTTCTTCAAATAACCTAAAAAACTCTTATCTTCAGGTTCTTTCTTAATTTTTTTTTTAAATTTAAACTTCATCTGTATATATAACTCTTTATTTATTTAAAAAATGTTGTGCTAAAAAAATCATTTTTTAATAGAATCTGACTTTTCCTTATCCTTTTTCTCCTTATAATAATTCTCAAAAGAATCAGCCTCATCTTTAAGTGAAGCTTTTGAAACAGCAGAACCATCTCCAACTTTAGAAGAATTCTTCTCATAAAACTCATCATACTCCTCTTTAGTAAGTTTTGCACCTTTATTTTTCTTAACTAAAGTGTCATCATATTTTTCATGCTTACCCTTAGAAGAATCATTAAATTTGTCAAACAAACCTTTAGAATTCCCAACTTTTGAATCAACAAACTTATTCAATTTATTCAAATGATCATCATATTTGCTTGACTTCAAATTCTTATCATTATCTTTTGATTTTATAGGTTTTGAAGTAAAATTATACTTATCATCCTTATTTTTAGAAGCAACCCCAACTCCAGCATTCCCATTACTTGTCGAACCTTTAGTCTTAATTCCAAGTTTTTCAAGTTCCTTATTCAAATAACCTTTTTTATAAGCATAATAACCTCCACCTGAAACTCCTACAAGAATAAGAGCCAAAGCTCCAACTAAAACAATACCTGTCGTATTTGAATCTCCTGAACCATCATTTGAACTAACAAAAGGATCTTCAAAAGTTTCTTCAAAATTTTCCTCATCTCCCAAACCTTCTTCAACTGGAGTTTCTTCATCACCACCAAAAGTCTCATTATACTCATCTACTTCATCTTCATCCCTATTAAAATCTGACAAATCATCAACCTCAAAAGTTTCAAGTCCAACACCATTAAATGCATTAGCACACAAATAATTATTACCTAAAACCTCCAAACTAGAACTATTGTAGAGTTGATTTGCAGAACAATCAATAATAGTCTGCGAAAAACCATAAAAAACTTTAGAGCATCCACTCTCAGAATCAGCGCAAACAATTGCTCTTCCACCATCAACACTAGAAAAAGTAACAAAAGGCGGAGTCATATCAAACTTAACATCTTTCTCAACAGATTTATTAATCTCCAACATATTAACTGCATACAAAATAACTTTTGCAGCATCTAAAAATTCACCATTAATTTTCCCAGTAAAACTTGAAATATTAGTCTCATCCTCATCACCATTCAAACTATTATACTCTTTATAATTACCATAATCAACAACTAAAATATACTCTTTAATTGGAATAATAGAACTAATATCAACTGAAAATCCTAACTCAGAACCACTTGATAAAAAATCACTCAAATAACCATCATTCTCAAACTTAAAATTAGAAAGAGAAATTCCCTTAGTATCATAAATAACATTCAATCTTTCAGGACCATAAATTTGATTTGAATCACTACAATAAATATAAACTAAATTATCTCCTGAACTAAGAGAAGTAAGTGAAATACTTTTTCTACTACCACTCTGTGTAATATTACTCATAGAATCAAAAGCCCTCTTTCCAAGATCGCTCAAAGAATATCTACAATCTGCATCATCATCACTAAGAGAAATATCAACTTCAACATTAGAAGCCATTGTATATTTAGGATTAAAATCAACAACCTTAATTCCAGCATCAGTATCAACATCCAAAGAATTAGAAACCCTTGCAACATTATTTAAAACATCATAACATTCAAAATCTAAATTATGACTCCCTAAACTAATATCAACTCCAGAGTTTTGATGAACTAAAAAACCTTCAAGATAAGGTAAAAACTCACTATAAGAATCAAGCTCAGAAAAACAAACTGCTCGACTACTTGTCTCAAGAATATAACTTGTAGGCAAACTTGTAACTAAAGTTTTAGGATCACTATAAGTAATCTCAACTGCAGGTTGATTATAAACTTCAATACCTACAACTCTTGAAGAAGCAATACCTAAAGCATCAGTCAAATAAACAATCTCAGAATCATAAAATTTATTTTGACATACAATCCAAAGCTCATCAATCAAACTAGTAACTTGAAGAGAATGAGACAACCCAGTTGCAGAAGAAGTAAATTCATCTGGAGAAATTGCATCTTCAAGTCTTAAATTCTCATTAATAACACCATCTAAATAATAACACACAGCAGGTTTATTAGTATTAATTTTCAACTCAAAATCTGAACTCTTAGAATAAATTTTCCCATCAAAAAGAGCAGTAAACTCAGGAGCAGGATTATAAAAATATTCAAGCTCACCATTAGTAGCAAGAGTTACAAGCTCAACATTAAGAGGCTCAGACTCAATATATACTTCTCTTACTTCTTCAGCAGAATTCTGAGCAAAATCTTGAAAAACAAACTTCAAACTATTTGCCTCTCCAGCAAATGCACTCAAAGGAAAATCGATTTCAACAAATCTTTCATCCTTAACCCTTAAATTATTCGCTAAATTTTTATACCTCATAAAAAAATCCTCATTAATATAAACATCAACAAACATCACAGGTTCAGAAAACTCCAAAACAACTTTTTCAGAATCAACAATCAAATCTTCAAAAGATAAAAGTTCAGGAGTTAATTCATCTAAAACAATTTTAAACTCAATAGGGTCTCCTTCAGGAACTATTTTTTTCCCAGAAGCTCTATCAATCACTTCTAATTCAAAGCTCACATCATCAAACTCAGTAATAACTTCAACAACATCAAAACTATAAATTCCTTCACTAAACACACCTAAATTCTCATCAATAACAAAAGTTGAAACATTCGAATTAAAATCTAAAAAACCATCTCTAACATAAAGCTCCAAATTACCTGAACTAACATTAATATCAATAGTAGGCGTAGGATTAGAAACAAAATTCATAAACTCACCTTTTGAATCATAATACCCATAAGAAAAAACTGACTCAGCAAAAAGAACAATTAAAATAAGCCACAAAAATACTTTTCCTAATTTCATTTAAGTTTAAACCAGCAAAAATAAATATAAAAAGATGTATACACTAAAAGGTAGTCTAAGCATTTAATATTATAATTAAGATTATTAAAGTCAAAATTAAAGTCAAAAACTTACAACAAAATTTTCAACAAAACTAACGATAATAAACATAAAGTTCAAAATTAACATCTCTTTGAGCAGTTCTCCAAGAAATACGCCCTGAAGATTCTCTTTTATATCCTAGATTAATTCTTGAAGAATCATTAACTTCAAATCCTCTATAACTAATATCACCTAAATTCGTTCTACTCTCATTAAAAAAAATACTATTGCTATAACTCGGAACATCAATTATAAGTTCAAAAGGAATAAGACCTATCCCACTTGAGGAATTAAAAATCAAATACAAACTATCATTCAAAAAATTAAGAGCATGAGCGCAAGAAGGAAAATTCTCAAGAATTCCATCTCCCTCAATGTCGCACCCAATCTCTACATCTCCACCATAACCCTCATTCTCCAAACAAAAATTAATCAAATCCTTAACACTATCTTTATTTCTCTCAACAGTGCATCCAGTACTCACTTTAAGCAAAGTATTCAAAGTTCCCTCTGCAAGAATTTTATACTCACCTTGAGTTTGTAAATCAACATCATTCAAATCAGAATTAGATTGAATTTTAGCATAAACTATAACTCCTATCAAAATAACAACAAAAAGAAGTGCAATACCAAAAATTTCACCCTGCGATTTTTTCATTCTTAACTATAAGTCAAAAATAAAATTTTATAAATGTTAATCACCTAACTTAAGTAATGCAAATGAAAAAAATGAAAAAAATTCTACTTACAATAATCCTATTTTCGATGTTTTTACCACAAATATTAGCAATAGACGAAGATATAAATTCTTACGAATACTTAAAGCTAAACATCAATCAAAAAATAGATTTCCAAGTAGAAATAGAACAAGACTCAAACATAAATTATTTCTACATAACTTCTAATTTTTTCCCAAAAACCTATGAAGAATCCCAATACCTAAATAACTACACAACAACAAACCCAGACTATAAAATAATAGAAGACGACACTAATTATATGATCAAATACAGTTATACTGATGAAACAATAAAAGAAAAAAACTCAATATCAAACACATTCACACTTGAAAGCACAAAAAGTACTCCTAAAATCAAAAAAAAAGTAGAATACCCAATAAAAAATAAAGACTCAGAAAATCAAGTATATATAGAATTCACAGAATTAATCGATACAAATTCAGAAATAAAAAAAAAAGCATCAGAGTTAGCATATAGTGAAGATGACACTTACATTATCGCAGTAAAAATTGCTGATTGGATACAAAATGATATAACATATGACCTATCAACTGTAACTGAAAATCCTAATCAAAAATCTTCACAAGTTTTTACATCTAAAACCGGAGTATGTAAAGAAATTACTAATCTATATGTATCAATGATGCGAAGCCTAGGAATTCCTGCAAGAACAGTTTCAGGATACGCATACACAAACTCAGAAGAAGTAATAGAATTTGTAGGTTCAAACTGGGGTGGACACGCATGGTCTGAAATTTTAATTGGAGAAACTTGGGTACCATTTGATCTAACATACTCACAATACGGATATATAGATGCAAGTCATATAATCATCTCCAAAAATGCAAATTTACAACAAAATTCAGTATCAATAAATGCAAGTGGTTATGGTATAAATCTTGTCGAAAATTCTTTAAAAACTTCAACTAAATTTGAAATAGAAGAAAAAGAAAAAAAGATATTTGATTATGGATATCAAATAACAATTGATGGAACAAGAGAACTCTCTCCTGAAAGTTACGGTTACTTAGAAATAAAAGTTAAAAATACAAAAGACTATTACAAAGTAATTGACTTAAAAATAGCAAAAACTGAAGAAATAGAGCTTTTAGGACAAAATAAAAAATTAACAATTCTAAAACCAGATGAAGAAAAAACAATCTATTTCAAATATAAAATACCTGAATTAGATACTAAATTCATCTACACATTTCCATTCACAATTTACAATAATGACTTCCAAGAAAACCTCTCACTTGAAGTAAAAAAAGGTTATGAGAACATACTAAAATCTGAACTTCCTAAAGACATAATTCAAGAAACTTCAATGAGCAATAATCAAATCATAATAAACTGCAATTCGACATATAATCTGCCTGAAAATATCTACTCTTGTACATTAAAAAATCCAAACAATCATGAAATAAATAATATCAATATCTGCTCAGAAAACGACTGTGAAATTTTTTCCCTTTTATTAAACGAAGAAAAAATAATTGAATTCAAATCTGAAAAATTAAATCAATCAATAATTGTAAAATACTCAAACCAAACAAACACACAAATCTTAGAAATAGAACCTCCAAAACTTGATTGTGAAGCCAAAAAAAATGCAAACAAAATAACTCTAAATTGTCAAACAAAAAATATTGTTGAAAACCTTAAAATAACTCTAAATTTAAATAACAAAACAATAACTAAAACTAATAAAAACGAATTTGAAAAGTTATTAGTTTTAGAACATGAAAACAATGAAATCAAAGTAGAATTAGAATACAAAAATCAAATAATTAATATGAAAAAAATTGACATACAACTAAGTCCTGAAGAGCTACCAAAAACAGGATTCTCAAAGTATTTTTCAAACATGTTAAAATGGATAACTGAACTATTCTCTTAAATAGTTCTATATATATTTAAAATTATTTTCCCTTATTAGTTAAAACTAAACTTCTAAAAGATAAAAACTTCAAAAAAGATTAGAATGAATGATATGTCTTTAGGTTTTGAATCAAACATTAAAAAATTTGTAAAAGGAGCCAAAAACAGAACTGGACCACATGCGAATTTTGTTATGAGATTTGAAGGTCATAATGAAGACATAACTGAGAGTTATTATTGGATAATCAATTTCCCTTACTACACAGGAAAAGGATATGTTACTCTAAAACTTGAAGATAACCATTATTTTAGTGAAAATTCTCAATATGGAGGTCAAGTAAGACAAGTAAAAGGTGGGTCAATTAGAGCCTTCTATGAAAACTTCAACCAAATAATACAACTGATAAAAGTTCATCTAATGCCACTTTTAAAAGAAGTAAAACAAGCAGATTTTTATCACAACTGGATAAAAGAAATTGTTGATAACGACAAAATAGTTCAAGAAGCAATTGAAAAGAAAAAAGCCAATAATGAAAACAAAGAATTTGTGAATGCAAAAGCTGCAAGAGATGAGGCAATTAGCCACCTTAAAGATGAATGGGTAAATAAAGTCGAAGGAGGGAGAATGTGGGCAATGAGTAAATCGGCTACAGAACAAGGATTAGACTACTCACTACTACCTCAATTATTCTTTGGAACAAATTTAGAAAATCCTCTACACGGAGTTCACGGTAATGGGAAATCTATCAAAAATCAACTAGATGAAGACATCTACAAAATCGATATAACTGAAGGTGCAAAAGAACAAATAGGAAGACAAATCTATAAATTTTATTTCTGGTTACCTTCAGCAATCAGAGATACACAAGTAACATACAAACTAAAGCTTGCATCTCTAAAAAATATCTATGCTCAAGTCCAATTAAGCATAAATCTAATAAAACCTATTTTAATGGAAATAAATAAAAAAGGAGAAAAATTTAACAAAAATAGTTTTTATTATGGAAATGAAAGTGAGAACCACGAAATTATTAATGTATTTGACTCATCATACTCATTCATAAGAACTCTTGGAATAAGAGACTTTGGATTGCCTGAGAGAGGTCAAAAGTGGAAAATCAAAGATTTAGAAATTGGTGATTATGGATTATTCATAGATGCAAGCAAAGGTGAATTAATTTTACAAGGAAATGGGAAAGAAAAAAGTGGATATATTATTGGTGAAGAAGAAAAAAATTACAGATTCATACCAACAGATATTGAACCTGATTCTATGACTCCTAAAAAGTTTGAAGAACTAAAAAAAAATGTTATAATTATTGAAAAAGAGCATCTTAAATTATTCCCTATAATCGAGCTAGAACTAACACAAAAAAGAAGAATGGAAACAATGAGTTCGCCTCAAGGTCAACAACAAGTACCATTTATGAAAAATCAAATTAATTTTAATTCATATGCTTGGGACATATATGAAATCGCAACATACAGAGAATCACTAAAAGAAGAAAATTTAGATTTAATTGAATCATTTATGGATGAAATAAAAGCAATCAAAGAAGACCTACTAAAATATGTACATAGCTACGAACCAAAACCAATTTCATTAGACACAGAAAAACCTAAAAAAGAAAAGAACAAAGAAAAAGCTGACCTAACTCTCATCACTGGACCATTTAAAGGAATCTATGACATATTCTCCCCATTAATTCCAAACCTCTCACTACCTAAAACAACAAAAAAAAATAAAAAAGAAGGAATAGAATCTACAACAAAAAAACAAAGAATAATTGCAGAACTATCTTGTCTTGAAGATGCTTGGAAAGTATATAACATATACAAAAAATCGCATCAAAAAATTTCCTATTAAAAGAATGAGAAAAAATAAAAAAGCAAATATATATGAAGAAGAAATACTTGCAATAATCTCAATAATCTTCATAGCATTTGTACTATTCATGTCATCAAAATTTGTAATACAAACAAACGAAGATATAAATAAAATGGCGCCAGAACTAAGCTATCAATTCCCAGCAGTAGTTACTCACGCATTTCTTATGAAAAAAATTGATAAAACTCATTTAGAAGACTTAGGTTTGGACATAAATAATAAATATTTCATCAAGGATCTCCTCAAGATAAACTCAGAAGAATCACTCAAGATTGTTGATGAATACAAAGAAAAATACTTAGAAAAAATAAACACAAATACAAATAGTGGCAAAAAACCAATTGAATATTACGAAGAATATTCTTCAGATTCATTAAATATAGACAATCTACTAATTTATCAAACTAACCTTGAAAGTATAAGTTCAAATCTTGAATCAGAAATTGAAAATAAAAATTATTTTTTCTATTTCAAAACATATGACAATAAATATGTCAAAATAGATTTCAAAAGCTAAAAATGAAAATTAGAAAAAATAAAAAAGGAATTGGATTTTTTGCTTTAATTGGAATCGTTACATTATTTCTAATGGGAATATTATTTTTTACAATAGTTAATCCTTATGAAAAAATTGATGATGTGATCGATTTCGGGAAAACTATAACTACAATTGATACTACAAATTCTAAAATTGCTGCAGAGGAATTTTTCAAAAAACAAGAAATTGATAATATATTTTCATCAGGAAAAAAACAATACATAAGTTCTCTAGGACTTAGTACAAATGAATTATTAAATAGAAAATATGAAAACAATGACGATGAATTAGTAACTTGTACATATGCAGGAATTGAACTTTGGTATAATCAAAGAAATCTAGACACAAATAATCAAGATATTACAAAGATAGAAGAAGATGTGGACGAAGAGACAGAAGAAGGAGAAGAAGAAGAAGAAGACTCTCAAGAAAATAATAATGTAGAACATGAATCCTGTCTTCCAAATTTTAATGAAAATCTCGAAGAGAGTCTCAGCTATTATTTCGAACAAAAATTAAAAAATGAATTAGAAAAAAGTCTTAGAGTTCAAGAAATAAATGATGAACCTGTAATCAATTTAGAATACAATGAAGAAACAAACACAATAAATAGTAAAATTACAACTTACTACAAAGAAACATCAAAAAATAGTGAGATAATATTAGAAATAGAATATGAAAAAGAATATATCCTTGGAGAATTTCCAACCCTACTTAAAACTATAACAAATAAAGTAATTCCACAAATATCAGATGAACTAAAAAATAAAGTACCAGGATGTCTTAAAGAAAATGATTTTGATGAAGATTTTTGTATCGATAAAACATTTCAAGATTTAATAAAAAAAGAAGATGATAAACTACTAAATACATATGAATTTAAAATTGAGAGAATTAAAGAAATAAGTAGTGAAGAATATATAGGTCTAAAAATTACTATAATAAATAAAATTCTAAATGAAGAAGAATTCATATTTGGAATAATACTAAAAGACACTATTCCCTACACACTAATTAAATTTGAATTAGAAAATTTTCAAGGCGCAGATAATGTGGCAAATATTAAAATTGAAAAACCTAAATTTGACGACCAAATCTCATACTATGTAGTCTTATTCTCTTACGAAAACTTCTTTGATAATCTAAACAACCCTGAAGATTACAATATACTCCTAAAACTCCTTCAAGAAAACAAAGTTCCAAAAAATTTTGAAAGTACAGGAATTTTTGATTTACAAGAAAACGAGTATCACTTCTCTACAATCAATGATAAAATAGACTTAAATTTATTACTTGTAAAAAATGAGATCTCAGAAGAAGATCTAAGTGACAACAAAGAAAAATTAATTGCAAAAATTTATCAGATATATAATCATCAAGAAAAACAATATGAATTATTAAAACCAAACAAACCACTTTATGTATTTGTTTTTGCAACAGATAATAATTACAATTACTATGTAGAAGAAATTCAAGGAAAAGCAAAGCAAATAACAACTCAAACCCAATATGGTCCAAGTGCATTAATCTCTGAAAATGTACCAAAAGCTAGTGGAACAATTGCAGGAGAACAAAGCTCATTATTTTTCCAAATAAGTGGATATGAAAACTCTAATTTTGCAAACTATGACATATACATAGTAGAAAAAGATCAAAAACTAGCTAACAAATGTGAAGCTGATGATGCAATAGGATGTTATTATCTAGATGGCGCCCAAAAACTAACTATACAAAATCCGGAAAAATTAACTTTAATAACCTCCGAATCTCAAATTACAAACCCAGAATTATACAACATAATTTATGGAAGTGATTTTACACCAAATTTAGTTTTAGAAAACAAAAAAGAATACAAACTAAATATAATTCCAGTAGACTCACAAGGAGTAGGAATCATAAAAAACACACCAATAGATTACGAACTAAAAAAATCAACAAACGAAGAATTCACATTTTACCAATTAATAAATTTAGAAGGACAATACAAAACTCCTTATTCACAAACAATAACAATTGTTGACAACAAAGCACCATCTGCAAATTCATTTATATTCACCAACACAAACAAATATGAAATCTCAGGAAACACTGTAAAATTAAAATGGCAATCATTACCTAATGAAAATGTAGTAAAACTTGATACGAAAATCACAATCAAAGATGAAAACATGCAAATTATAGAACAATACAACAAACTAATCGGAACAGACCAAATAATAACAACAATTCCAAATGGAGCAAAACAAATAGAAGTGACACAAATTGTCCCTATTGACTCATCTGAGAATAAAAATTCTGAAATTGCAAACCAAAATATAAATGTAATAATACCTCTACCTTAAACTGTCACCACAAAAATATATACATAATTCTTTTATAATACATATCTTTAAAATTTATATGGTAGCAATCGCATTATATTTTCAAATTCATCAATCTCTAAAAATTAAAAATTATAGAATATTTGATATCGGTCATGACGAAGAATATTTTGATGAAGAATCTAACAAGAAACATATATTAAACATAGCAAGAAAATGTTATATTCCTACAAATAACTTACTTCTTGAATTAATAAAAAAACACGATAAAAAGTTCAAAATAACTTTTTCCATATCAGGAATTGCTCTAGAACAAATAGAAAAATATGCGCCACAAGTATTAGAAAGCTTCAAAGAATTAGTAAATACTGGATGCGTTGAATTCTTAAGTGAAACATATTATCACTCATTAAGTTTCTTATACTCAAAAGAAGAATTCAGAAGACAAATTGAATTACACAAACAAGCAATTAAAAAACACTTTGACTTTGAACCAAAAATATTTAGAAATACTGAACTAATATATAATAATGAACTATCAAATTTTATAGAAGAATTAGGATATTCAGGAATACTCAGTGATGGTTCTCAAAGGATTCTTTCTAACAAAAATCCAAATTTTATCTATTCACCAAAAGAATCAAATAGCAAATTTATTTTAATTACTAAGAATAATGAACTATCAAATGATTTAGTAAACAAATTTTCAGACAAAACTTGGGATGACTGGCCACTTACTTCAGAAAAATTTGCATCTTGGATAAATTCTCAAAAAGAAAATTCAGAAATAATAAACCTAGTTATGAACTACGAAACATTCGGAGAAAAACATTTAGAAGAAAGTCAAATATTTGAATTTTTAAAAACACTACCTGATGAAATTTTAAGAAATGAAGAAAACAAATTTGTAACACCTACAAATATAATAAACTCATTCAAAATAAAAGATAAAATTGACATACCATTTTTAATCTCACAAACTTCATATTCAAATTTAGATAATTGGATAGGCAATAAAATGCAAAAATCCGCAATTGATGAAATATTTGCACTAGAAAAAACAGTAAAAAATACTAAAGATAAAAATCTAATCACCAAATGGAGAGAAATGACAATTTCAAATCATTTTTATCTAATGAATACTAATGATGTGAATATGGTAAATAATGTCTACAACAGTCCATATGATGCTTACGTTTACTATATGAATGCTCTAAACGATTTAATAGTTAGAATAAAATTAAAAGAGAAAAAAGAAGAAATTCAAAAAGAAATCCTAAGTAATGAAAAACCTAAAAATATATTAAATAAAATTAAAGAAGCAATCAAAAATTAAGAAATGAGGAAAATACATTATAATTATTTAAAACCACAAAATTATTACAATAGGCTTTTAACATTTTTTTTAATTATAGGATTTAGTCTTACAATTTTTCTGATAAAATTCGAAGAAGAAACTATGGAAACATTTCTTCTAAAATTTATAGTAATTGTTTTTTTAATGATACTTATAGCAATTGCAATCGAATTTTTCTATACTGGAGAATATATGAACCCTCTTGAAGTATATGACCTAGAACATTTTTTTTTAGAATTTCTTTCAAAAACTGAAAAAAAAGGAGAAATTGAAAAATTTTTCAACAAATATGACTCAAAAACAAAAAGCAAATTCAAAAAAACATTTTTACACAAAAGAAGATATTTCTTAAGTTCAATAAGAAAAAATAAAAACACATACGAATTAACTCTAATAGATGAAAAAAAACTAGCAGAATATTTCATATTAAAATTTCTAGTAAAAAAAGCAATACATAAAATATTTATAAAAAAATTAAACGAAGAATTTAAAATAATTAGAATCACATAAAAAATAAAAAAATGATGAAACAACCACATATCCCTATCCTTAAAGTATTTGATGATTTTAAATTCAATTTAGGTAAAAATACTCTTGCAGACTATATCAAAGGTGACCAAAATAAAACCATTGAAAAAAATAATCTTGATGAATTAAATTCATATGGATGTCTTTACATGTACGAAAAAAATGAAATATTAACAATTCTAACTCTTTTAATAAAAAACAAATATTTAGAAATACAAAGTTTAGCATCAGGACATCAAATAGTAGTCAGAACAAAAACTGGACTAAAAGAAATATTTGAAAAAAAATTCATACCTGAAGAAATAAAACACAAAAAAATAAAAAAAGAATTATTTAAAGAAACAACAATTACTAATGAAGATAAAAAAATCTTTAAAGTATTTGACTTCTTTTTGAAAAAATTTAATGATGAACAAAAAAAAGCAATAATCTCAACAGAAAAAAACATCCTTTGTATTGCAGGAGCAGGGTCAGGAAAAACTAGCGTATTAACAAAAAGAATTGAACTATTAACTAAATTTAGAGGGATTGAGCAAAAGAAAGTTCTCGCAATAACTTTCACAAAAAAAGCAAAAGAAGAAATGCAAACAAGATTAAAAGAACTGGAAACTGAAATTGTTCAAGTAGAAACATTTAATTCATTTGCAGAAAAACATCTTAAAAAATATGGAACTAAAATATATGGAAAAGAAGTTCAAGTAGCTAAATATAAAGATAAAATTATTATAGTAAAAAATGCAATAACTAAAGCAAATACAAATTTTGAAATATTCATTGACGATTATTTTACAAAAAAACAAATTAGAGAAAAATCAAAAGATGAACTTTTCTTCATATTTGTAAATGATGTATTTTCAATAATTGATTATTACAAGAACAAAAAAGGTGAAGTAATGAAATTCTATGAAAAAGAAAGAAATTCAACAAAAAAAAGAATTGCAAAAGCTATTTATGAAATCGCAATAATTGCTCAAAAAGAACTAAAAAAAAAAGGACTAAGAGATTTTACTGACCAAATCATAGATTGCATAGAACTATTCAAAAAACACAAAGAGCTAATCCCAGAATATGAATATGTACTAGTTGATGAATTTCAAGATGTGAATCAACTCCAAATAGATTTAATCAAAATATTAAATGCTAAAAATAACTTTGCAGTAGGTGACCCAAGACAAGCAATTTACGGTTGGAGAGGTTCAGAGATAAGATTTATTTTAGAATACGACAAGATATTTGAAAAACCTGAAATAATTCAATTAAAGAAGAATTATAGATCTCCAAAAGATATTATTGATTTCTTCAATTTAACAATTAAAGATATGGGACTAGTTGGTCTAGAATCTACAAAAAACACAATCTCAAAAAATATATTTTTAATAGAACAAGATAATGAAATGCTAGAAAAAAGATTTGTACTTGAAGCAATTAAAAATTCATCATCAAAAAGAGAAGAAATATTTGTACTTGCAAGAACCAATAAAACTCTTGATGACTATGCAAAATTCTTTTCTCAAAATGGATTAGGATTTGCAATAAAATCCGAAGAAGAATATAAAAATGAAAATCCTTCAGAAAATCAAATAACACTTGCAACAGTTCATTCAATAAAAGGAATGCAAGCAAATGAAGTATTCCTAGTAAACACTAATTCAAACTCATTTCCAAATAAAGTTCAAGATAATTTCGTACTAGCTCTTGTAAAAGATGATGAGGAATACGATAAAGAATCAGAAGAATTAAGATTGTTCTATGTTGCACTATCAAGAGCAAAAGAAAAATTAATAATCACATACACAAAAAACTACTCAAAATTCATAACAGACGAAATGTTAAAATTCACAAATTACAAAAAAAAGAATAAGTCTGTATTTGATTTTGGAACTGAGCATAAAAAACTTGATAATTCTAATTTAGGAATTCTTAAAAATATGATGAAAGATTGGCGTTCACAAAAAGCAAATGAGACTAATCTCCCACACTATATGATACTAAGTAACAATACAATAGATGAACTCTGTGCAAGACTACCTAAAACAAAACTACAACTAAATCAAGTAAATGGGCTTGGAGAAATAAAAATACTAAAATATGGCGACGAAATATTGAGAATCATCAATGGATGATTCACAATGCTTAAAATTATCAATGGATAAAATCTTTTTATCTTATAAAAAGTAATCATTTATAAATAAATAAATCTAGGAAATAATAAAATGATTAAAAAAAATAAAAAGAAAATTATGATTTATACATTAGTTACATTATTTTTATTAATTTTTAGTGGGTGTAGTGTAATTGAGAAATTTACAGATGAATGTAAATCTAATTTTGAAGAATGTAAATATTCTTGTGGGGAAGGTCTATTGAGTAACATATGTCAATCAAAATGTACTTATGATTATAATCAATGCAAAGAGGAAAACAAATAATCTATTTAAATATTAACATAAGAATAATAAACAATTTTGAATTTAATTCAATGAAAAAATAATCAAATTATTTTTCATTTTTATTTCTAAAAGAAAATCATAAATTTCTAAAAGAAATTTATTTTTTTGCTTCTGCCTTTTTAGGAGCAGCAGCTTTTTCAACTTTCTCTTTCTTAGGTGCAGCTTCATTAGGAGCAGCTCCTTTAACAAAAGATTTAGTCCACTTAAACTTTCTAGAATCTCTTTTCAGTTTTAGCATATTTTTTTCACATTTAGATTTACAAAAATACAAAATTTGTCCATTATCTTTAACAAACATCTTTCCAGTACCTTTTGCAATCTCAGTTCCACAATAACTACATTCTACCATTTTAGAACTTTACTCCTGTTTTAGTTTTCTTAAAAAGTTTTCTTGCTTCGTATTCTGTTTCTGTCATCATTAAAGTATCACCTACTCTAACTGGACCTCTAACATTTCTAGTAATAATTTTGCCTTCATCCCTACCTGCAAGAACTTTAACTCTTACTTGAGTAACTCCACCCTTAGCTGAAGCATTACCAACAATAGTCTCAACAGTACCAGGAATACTCACAGAAAACTTTTCTGCTCCAGTCTTTTTTACTTTAGCCATTTTTCAAAATTTATTTAGCTTCCTCAACAGCAGCTTCTTCCTTAACTTCTTCTTTAACAGGAGCAGCTTCTTCTTTAACTTTTTCAACAACAGCTTCTTTAACAAGAGCAGCTTTTTCTTCAGTTAATTTTTCTAAATCTTTCTTTGCAGAACCTGCATCGATAATTGCAACAGCAGTAGTTGATTTAATACCAACTGCGCTACCTAATTCAGCTTTTGAACCAAGGGAAGCAAATACTGCTTTCATCTCAGTACAGATACCAGATAAGTGAGCTACAATTTCAGCAGGGGAAACATCATTAGCAGCAAATACTGCTTTTGCTTGTCCTCTTTCTACAGCTTTAGTTACTTCATTAACACCAATTCTAATTGAACCAGTTTCTTTTGCTTTTTGAATAATCAAAAAAGCTTGTTTTTCATCGATTTCTACCATTTTTTTACTATGTACAAAAATAGACAAATTTCATTTCTGAAATTTTTAGACAAAGCAATGCTAAGCATTTAACTTTGTACCATTTGTCATTTAAGTAATTGGTTTCATAAATCTCAAACATAAATAAGTTTAAGATCTAATAAAAAAAATTAATAGAGGTTTATAAGTTTGATGCTATTTAAGCAGTCAACTTGTGACTTGAACGACAGTGAAAATTTATAAAAATAATGGTATTAAAATAAGAAATAATCAAATATAATTTTAAGTGAATTAAGACCTAAAATTATAATTACTATACTCTTAAATGTACTTGTTGAAACAAATTTCCTTGCATAAATCCCACCCAAAAATCCAACTAAAACCATAAAGAAAAGTTGCATGGAAACAAAAAAACCACTTAAAGTAAACAAATCCTTAGAAAGATATACAGCAACTAAAATCAAATCTGAAAAAATAACAAAAGTCACAAAATTTGCCATATATTTCTCTTTAGGATACTGATAATACATGAGATATATTGAAGGCGGCATTGCATTAAGTGTGAAAAGACCAGTCAAAATACCAGCCCCAAACCCAAAAAAACCATTAGATCTCTCAGAAGGAGTCCTCATTTGATGAATATCAACTTTCTCAACCAAAACAAAAAGCAAGATTAAAATTAAAATTGCAAAAGAAATTTTTAAAAACTCCCCATTAATTGCAGTAAGTAAATAAGTTCCAAACAAAACTCCAATAAAAAGAGTCATAAGAGTAGTTGGATGCAAAGTAAAATTTTCATTAAAATCAAGTTTAATATTTTTTCTATTCTCCAAATACAAGATTATATCTAAAACAACAAATAAAGGAACAAGAATAGGTAAAAACTCAGAAACAGTATAACCCATTTCAAAAAGAACTGAAATCAAAATCAAACTAAGCCCAAATCCAGTGAAACCCTTAATAAAACCCGAAAGTACAATAAGTAAAACTAGAACCAAACTCAACTCCATATAAAGTAAACAAACTAATACATTAAAATATATTGTATCTATCGTTTCGTGAGTATTCGAACTAAACGATGACCAAAAAAAATATTTTTTGATTTATTCTTTCGTGAGTATATGAACTAAAAAATCAAATTCTCTTCCAAGCAGTCTCAATATAAGTTACCTTTCCTTCATCATCAACAATTGCAAATAATAAAATCTTCTTAGTAGAATGAGCAACTCTATTCTTACCAGTTAAATCAGAAATTTTAAATCTTTCAGACTCAGAAATAGGTTCAATAAGCCAAATAGCATGATCTTCTCCAACCTTTTTACCCTTATCATAAACCCTAAAAACAAAACCATACTTAAGTCCACTCTTAACATTATAACCCCTAGATCTCAAATCCTTAAAAACATAATAATTTATCATAGACTCTTTCCTACTCAAAATTTTATCCTTCCCTAAAACCTTTCCAACTGAAAACACTTCAATTTTCTCTTTCTCCAAAAGATACAAAACCTCATAAGAACTTAGTTCTAAAACTATACCATTTTTACTACCAAAACCTTTTGAAAAAAGACTCTGTGTTCTAGACTCATCAAAAACAAAAAAACTACCTAACTTCTTATCAACTCTAGTTCTGCGATTCATCCTTAAACAATATTTTACCTAAAATGTCACTTCTTACAACATATGTAACTTCTTTACTATCTGAATTAAAAACCTTATATTTACCGTCCTCAATAGAAAAAACTCTACCATAACTAACTGAACTTGTCTCAGTAATATAAATTATATCAAAACCTTCTTCAAGTCTTATTTCATCCTTTAAAACAATATAATAAATATTCTCAAATTGTTCTATCTTAGAATCAAAAACAAAACTAATAATTCCTTTATCCTCATCAACATTCAAAATCGAAAAATCAGTAATACTATCTTCAAAACTATTAAACTTAAACCTATCAATATTTCTCTGTTCCAAACTTGTTAAAGTATCTACTTCATCAATTGGAACTTCTACTTCATTAACATCATCCAATAAATCTTGAGTAGAAGTAACATAACCACCTAAAGAATTCTCTTCAGATAAAACATATCTACTTACAAAAATTAAAGAACCTAAAATAAATACAATAAACACTATAAAAGCAATTGATAACATATAATTAAACAACTTATTCTCAGTTTTCATAAATATACTACTCTAAAAAATTATATAAACTTTGCCATACATTAACTATTATCATCCCAAATAGGGCAAATCCAAAAGCTTTATAAATTAGTACTTATTGAGTAGTAATAACAATAAATCAATTACGATAAACAAAAAAATGAAAAAAACAATAAAAATGATATTTTTTGCATTATTCTTAATGCTAACATTAACAATTACAAGTGTTTTTGCTGTTCAAGATTTCACAGTAACTCCTAGCGCTATTTCTTCAACAGATAGTGTTAACACAGCGAAAACTGAAACATTAACAGTTACAAACACTGGAGATGAGGTGTTAAATCTTACAATTAGTAAAACAAACACTCGAATTACAATCACAACAAATGTAACTGCAATTGAAAACCTACAACCTGCTGCAACTGCAGATGTTAGTTACAGTTACAATACAGGCTCAAGTACAGGTACATTTGATGAAGTTCTAACATTTACAAATGATAATACTCCTTCAAACACAAACACTGTAGACTTTAGTATTACAGTAAATATTGTTGGTGCTCCATCAATTGATTTAAATGGAATTACAGGAACAATTATTGATTTTGTAGGAGATATAGATAAAGATGACACTATTAGAAATCAAGAAGGTTCATTTACAATTGAAAATAATGGTGATGTAGAACTAACAAACATTAGAATAAGTATAGAAAGATTAGATGGAGAAAATTCAAATGATGAATTAGACGAAAATGATTTTATTCTAGAAGGAGATGACATCGATAAATTTGAAATCGATTCACTTCCAATTGGAGAAACATCTCAAAATTTAGACTTTAAAATTGATCTTCCAAATGTTGATGCAGATATTTATGAAGGAGTTATGACAATTACTTCAGATGAAGGTTTAGATGAAGATTTTACAATCAGAGTAGTATTAACTGGTGACTTAGAAATCGAAATTCTACAAAACTCAGCTGATGTAAGATCAGGAATTTTAAAAGTAATCGCTGAAGAAGGAAATATTGAAAAATATGAATTCGATGTAGATAACACTGGTGATGTAGATGCTACAGAATTAACATTCTCAGTAGATGGAGACCTAGAAGAAAAATTCACAAGCAACATCATTCCTAAAGAAGCAATCACATTTAGTCCAACAAATATTGATTTAGATAATGGTGATGATGATACAATTGAAATTAGAATTGATGTACCATCAGGACAAGCTAGTGGAACTTACATTACTCAAATTCATGTATTAGATGCAACTGGAGATGAAATTGAAGAAGAAAGTATAACTCTAGAAGTTAAAGTAATTGGTGATATATACATTCAAGAACTAATATTTGATGATACAGTAGAACCAGGTTCTACACTTGATGTTGAAGTAGTAGTTAGAAATCAAGGTTCAAGCACAGTAAGAAATGTGAAAATTACAGGTATTTTAGAAAATGTAGATTTTGGTAATAGTGATATTACTGAGAGTTCATCATCATTCATCTTAGATATTAATGATGAAAGTTCACAAATTTTAAGATTCAACATTCCTGAAGACGCACAAGATGGACCACATACATTAGAGATTAGAGTTTCATACGAAGATCAAGAAGTAATTGAAGTAGAACAAATTGAAATAGTAAGGCCAATGGATAACATTATTATTGACTCTTATGCAATTAGTCCTTCAGTAGTAAAATGTGATAAAGAATTATTCACATATTTAAAATACAGAAATTTAGGAGCAAATGATAAATTTATTTCAGTATCTTCAGAGATTGTTGGAACAAATATCGAAAAATCAACAAATAATTATGAACTATCAGTTGATGAAATCGATCAACAAAACTACATTTTAGATATTAGTTTATTAGAAGCTGGAACATACACAGTAGTACAAAAAATTTCATTTGGAACTAAATTTGTAAAAGAAGAATCAACTCTAACAGTTCTTGAATGTAACACTGGTGGAGTAGGTGGAATTGATATTAAACCTATCAATAATACTCAAGAAAATACAACAACTAATACCACTATAAGTTTATTTGGTTCAGAAGTTGAAAAATCTTCAGTATATTTAGGAACAGGTTTAGGATTAATTGTAATCTTAATTGTAATCAGTTTATTTTTATTATAAACTTATAATTTTAATTTTAAAATAATAGAATGCCTTCTCTAAAAAATTTAAATGGATTTCTAACTTCAGATGAAAATCAAATTCTAGATTATGTAAAATTCAATGAAAAAAGAGAACATATTTCAAAATTAAGAGAGGAAGGTCTATATCCATTTCAAAAATCAGAATTATTCAAACAATTAATACAAACTTATGATGGACAAGAACCTGAACCAAAATCTCTAATCGATACATCTATAGAACACATACAAAAACACTCAAATCTTAAACTAAAAGATAATTTAATAGTACTAGTTCATCCATTTTTTCTATACTTACATCACAATCCTAAAATTCCAATAATAAACAATTTATTAACAAATAGACATGTTGAAGATTCTCTTGAATACATTGAAAACCTTCAAAGAGTACTATCTGGAGATAAATATCTAGACTATAGTATTGTATTCTTTGAAGAAACAGATACTTATTACCAATTTAGTAGTTCATTCTTAGAAAGAAAAATTATTGATGATATAAAACTAACTCGAAATTATAGTGGAAGATTAATCAGAGGAAAAGAGAATAAATTAAATAACTTTAAATGTAAAAATCTTTTCTTTGGAGGAGGTTATGCTGCATCTTATGACCTATCTAAAGATATAAGAATTCAATGTTTAGATGAAGGAATAGATGAGACTAATAAATCTTATTATAAGCAAAATGAGAAACCAAGAATACATATAATTGAAGACTTTTCAATAAATTCTGCAGTAATTGGAGAAAGTTTATTTGAACATACAAAAAATAAAATTTATCATAAAAATTATTCAGCCTCTCAAATAGTAAAATTAGATGATTTATAATATTAAATAAAACATTTTTATTCTAATCCAATAATAAATTCATCAAGTAAATAGTAATCATCAACATTTTTTGTAACAGAATAATTTATATTAAAATTAGCTAAAGGAATCAAATTCAAATCCCATCCCAATATTGAACCATTATACAATAAACCATTTGTTAAATTCAACCAATCATAAGTTGTGCTAAAAGAACCATAATTAAACCTATTATCAACAAAATCTATTGGAATAATATTATTTGTACTATTAATTCTATTTTCTATATTTAATTCTAACTTATACAAATCAAGATTAATATTTGAAATTTTTTTAGATATCCTTGAATCATAATCTTCTATTATATTAAAATTGAAAACTTGAGAATCAGTACTTGCTAAAGAATTATTTGATTGTATATACCAATTATAAGCCCCTCTATTAACAGATAAATTAAAATTATTCTCACCCACATTACAACTATGAGTTGTATTAAAAATACCATTAACAAATAAAGCGCAAGAAACATTTGTATCAATAGAAGATACATTATATTTAAGTTCTATAAAATCATTACTTATCAAAATTTTAGAATTATTATTCGGAGATATTAAATTAACTAAAGGCGGTAAATTATTTACAATATTCACTTGAGCAAAACCTGATGTTGCACTTAATATATTAGAATAATTTGACAAAAATAATACACTTACATTATAACTTGAATTGATTAATCCTGTTACATTAACAAGCCATTCAAAAGAACATGATCCATCCTCAATAGGATTACAACTTTGAGGCTGCAGATTAAAAGTATAAAAAGGTATATCTAAAACATTGGTTGAAATAATATTGAGTTTATCTTCATTTGAAATTAAAATTGTAGGTTCAATTGCACTATACATTCTAGTTCTAATCCAATCCCATCTTTGATTATATGCTTGATTTAAATTAGCATTATCATATTTTCTACCAAGTGCTATTTTTTCTAAATTCACTGTATTTGAAAAAGACTTTGTACTTGTAGTTCCATCAATTAAATCCACAATTGTTAATACAACATTATTAGATGAATCTATTGAAAATTTATTATAGTGATAATTATATAAACTATCAAATGCAGTAGCTGAGCTCCAAGCTCCATTATTTCTATAATAATACTGACCTGGAGCAACATTTATCTCTTGAATACCTACTCCATCTCCTGCACTAGAATAAAAACCTAAACTCATCATTCCATTTGCAGCTCTAGTAACCATTTTAGTTTTAGTTTCCAAAATTACAGGATTTGAAAAAGAATTTACAGAATGCAAAATTCCATTAGTATTAGTTCCAATAAGTTCACCACCTGAAACTGACCATCCTTGGTCATATAATAAATTCCATTTACTTAGATTAAGGCTAGAACCTAAAAAATCATCAAAGAAATTAAATACACTCTCACCATTACTTTTACTAGTATTAATATATCCATAATACATTCTAAAATCATATCCTGAAACATTAATTTGATTATTAGTCTTAATCCATACTTTCATTTCCTCTCCAACAACATTACAAGATTCAACCCAAAATGAGAGTTCATCATAATTTGTATAAAAAGCAATATCTTCGCAATTATTTGACCAATCAAAATTAATTCCAATATTTGAAGAATCAAAACTTAACAAAGTTTGATAACCCGAATTAATACTAGTTGCTGAAGTCAAAGTAATATTTTGTTTAAATGGATATAGAACATTTTTCCAAGTATTAACATAACTATCATATAAAGCAAAAGCAGTAATTTCTCCACAATTACCAACACAATCAACAGATGCATTTATTTTAAAAGTTTCATTTTGCATAACATTAATACTAGTATTCTCAACAGGAATAATTAGATGAGGCATAATAGGACCATAAATTTTATCAACACTACAACTTAAATCTACAAATGATTTCATAGGATTTTCATTAGAACTCACACTAAATATTGCATTAAAATCTCCAGAAATACTTTCAAAGCAAGTAAAATCAATTAAAGAGGAATCACCATCATTCATATCAGTTCCATCAACCCAATCATCACTAAACATTGAGCAGTCTCCACTCTCACACGTAACAGTTACATTTGTGCTAATTCCTAAATCCGCCAAAATACTCAAAGTCTTCAATTTATTTCCAGAATTTTTAAAAAAACTTCCAAAATCATAAATACTCTGATTAAATGCAACAATTGGTTGATTTGTAATTATCACATGCCCATTTTCTGCAGATTTCTGATTAAAGGTAAAAGCATCAGAACTTACAGCAAACACATCAAGTAAAAATGAATCTCCAGCATTACCACTTCCATTTAGAAGCCATGAAATAATATGAGTCTCATCATCAACTAAAGAATAACTTTGAGCAGGACTTGTTATCCATAAAGGAGTAGTTGAACTTAAAGAAATATTCTCAAATGTTGTAGAAGTATCATTGTATCTTAAACTAAAATTTATATCTCCACAATTAAAAGGGGACGCTTTCTTCCTACAACTTACAGCAATACTAATATTAAAAACATCATCTTTAAATATATAACCAATACCTACAGAAGATGGTGTTAAAAAACTAAAATCTAACAAACCTAAAGATTCTTCAACACCATAAACTATATTCACATTTGATGCAAAATATTTTCTAACTCTAATATTATCAAATCTTGAATATAAACCATAATGATTATGAAATGAAATTTCTCCTGCAGTATTGTAAGAATTATCTGTACAAGTTACAGACTTACCTTGAGTTACAATATTAAATGTATTTGAATTAACAGTAATACTAAAAGGAAGCCAAGTATGAGTGGTAATACCTCCACCTGTTGCAGAACATCCTGCTAAAAACCCCCAACCGTTATAAGGAGGCTTTAAATGAGAAACACCCTCAGAAGGTCTAGCATCAGCTCTTGATTTATATCCAGTATTAGAAGCATAATTACCTCTAAAACCCATCTCCGCAATTGCATTAGTATCAAGATATAGTTCACCATCAATAATTCCATTCAAGAAACCAGAATAAGTAGCATCAGAACCAATTACTGAGTGTCCATAAGGAGCAGAAGTTGTTGCTCCACTAATTTGTAAATAATTGTCAACAATAAAAATTTTATCTGGATTTTTATGTTCAGTCCATTTACTCAAATCTCCACTAAAATCATCAAAGAAATCAAATACAGCATCTCCACTACTCTCATTATTAACATTCAAATTTCCATAATAAATATGAAGAGTCTTTGGAGCAGTTGTAAAACTCAAAGGCATCTTAACCCAAATAGTTGCCTGCTCACTAACCGAATTACAACTTTGAATCCAGTAATCTAATTTAGTTTGATTATCAAGAACTCTTAAATCTTCACAACTCCTTGACCAATTAAAATTAGCACCAACATTTGTATTATCAAGATCTAACTCTATCTGATAATTTGCAGGAGTTGCACCAGCAGATGTAGAAATATTAATCTCTTGTCTAAATTCAAATGAAGTATTCCACCAAGGCTCTCCCGCACTATAAACAGAAGGTAAAAACAAAATAGTAAAAACTAAGAACAACCCAATCAAAAACTTCGTTTTTGAATTCAATTTCCGAGCACTATTTTCTTTTACCATAAATCGTACTAAGTACGATTTAGTGATTAATATTTATAATATTTTAGAATAAAAAATAGTAGTAAAATAAAATAAAATTAAAATTAAAATTATAAATCTCTAATTAAATCTTTAATCAAAACTTCTTCTGAAACTTGATATTTAATTCCATTACTATTAAGAACCCCTATCATCTTCTCTCCCAATTTTCCAGAAATAATTAATTCAACTCCTTCGTTAGTAAGCATTTGAGCAACAGCTGGCCCAGCACCTCCTCCACCTATCTTAAATGGATTCTTAATTGCTTTAACAAACTCTTTATCATCATAAATTAAATAATATGATGCTCTTCCTGAAATAGGACTAACTTTTGCAAGATTTTCATCTTTTGATTCACTCGCGACTGCTATTTTCATTTTTCTAAAATTACCTCGACAATTTTTCCTTGAACTATTGAAGCTAAAACCATAACAACAAATAAAACAAGAATATAATTTACATTAAATACTATAAGCATAACAGGAATCAAAGGAATTTTAATTGCTCTATTATATAAAAAAGCTACTAAAAATCCCGTCCTTACTCCTTTATTTTTTAAATTTGATAAAAAAGGATACCACATATAAATTGGTCCAGATGAAATAATTCCACTAATAATTGCTAAAATCCATCCTCTAAAACCATTAAATTTACTACTAAGTTTCTTTATTTTTTCTTCAGTCAAATAAAAATCACTAATAACCATCAAAATATAGATAAATAAAAGTAATGGTAAAACATTTTTCATTAAACTAAAGAAATAATTCAAAGAAACAACTATTATTTCAAAATTATAAATACTAAAAAATAAATATAAAATCAAAACAAATCCTAAAAAATAATATCCAAACATGGATTTTTCTGTTGGTTTCATAAGAAAATCACCTCATAAATTAAAAAAGTAAGGTATGAAACTATAATTGCAAAAACAAATGCAACAATATTTCTAGTCACAGCAAATTTTTTACCCATTAAAACACTCTCTGCAGGAAACTGAACTACTCCAACAGTTGTCCATGCTAGAATAAAGGCTGTAATTAAAAACAAAGAAACTGAATTATTCATCAATTCCTCACTAATCATATAAGCTGTAATAGGATTTCCAGCAAGAACTGAACCAAAAAAATCAAGCATCAAAACATCATAAAAACTATTTCCTGTCAAAATCTTTGAATAAAAGTCTTGAGGAACTAATGAATTAACTATACTAATCAATAAAATAACTCCTAAAAGAATAGGTAATAAATTTACAATACCTTTAAAATTCTTAATTGAAACTTTCTTAATCTTCTTTACTGTATTATTATTCATCTTTAATATAATTTCCTCCCTCAATTCTTATGGCAGAACCATTCACTAACGCAAAAGTTACTTTTTCTCTTGCCTTAATTAATAATCTTTGAAAAGTACTCTGATGAACTCCCATTATCTTAGCACAATCAATTTGACCCTTCTTTTCTAAATCTTTTAACCTTAAAGCCTCAAACTCTTCTATATTTAAGATCATCTCATTTAAATCCTTCATTGGGACTCCTACAGGTTTAAAGTAAGTAAAGTTAGGATTTTCTAAAACTATCTTACATTTTTTAGCTCTCGCCATAATGCATATATATGCACAAGGATTTATAAATATATCGTGGGAAATCAATAATCCCTATCTTCTAATCTCTTTGTCCAATAAAGTTTCAAATCACAATATTCTTCTTTTTTCTTCATTAATAATTACCTCAAAATATTTTCAACTATGATTTATTATTTATCACACATTAAAAACATTTATATAGCTCATTTTTGTTAATTCAGATAAGATGAAAAGAACTAAACAAAAAATAGGATTGCTTCTTCATATGTATCAACCACCATGGCAATATCCTGAGGTTCTTCAAAAAATAACAACTGAGTGTTATAGTTGGCTAACAAATTGGCTTGCTACAACAGATGAAAACTTAAAAATTTCATTAAACATGAATTATTCTTTAACACAATTATTAATCGAGCACAAATTAGAAAACATAATTGACAATATTGGTAGGGGTGTCGAAAGAGGAAAAATTGAATTAACTGGAAGTGCTGCATATCATGCATTTTTACCTCTTTTGCCTGAGAGTGAAATAAAAAGACAAATTGAATTAAATCATAAAGGAAATGAGGAAGTCTTTGGCTCTCTTTGGCAACCCAAAGGTTTCTTTCCTCCAGAAATGGGTTTTTCTTCAGATCTTGCAAAAATAATAAAAGAGATGGGTTACAAATGGACTATAACAGATGCACCAGTCTTTAGTGCTCATAACGATAAACCTATACCTCACAATTATATAGCCTCAATACATGGTCTTCCTGTATTTTTTCGTGCTAAAGTACCAAGTACAGATTTTGCAATGACTCGTCCAGATAGTGGTGATACTAATACTGAAGCTTTTATTTTGGAACTAAATAAGGAATTGAAATCTCGGTTTGGAGATCAATCTGCCTATACCTGCTTAAGTTTTGACATAGAAACAATTGGTCATCACCAAAATTACACTGAGAATTCGATGATATATCTCGCACGTACGATTGAAGATGTAGGTTTAGAATCTGCTCACTTCTCAGACATTTTAAGTAAATTTCATAATGTAGATTTATTGGATGTTGAGAAATACAAGGGTTCATGGTCAACAGAACCTTACGAAATTCACCAAGGAATACCTTATCCTTTATGGAAACATCCTGATAATAATGTTCACAAACTTCAAAGGGATTTAGAGTCATATGCACTTGGACTTATAAGAAATATTGGGGAAGATACACCTATATATCAAGAGGTTAGAGATGAATTAGATCAATCCTTAAATAGTTGTAAATTCTGGTGGGCAACACCAGGTAGATGGAATAAAGATTTAGTTTTAGATGGAACCTTAGGTCTTGTAGGCACAGTTAGAAAAATGGAAAATTATCTGCAAGATAAATGTGCAAATATTTTATCTCTTCCAAAATCTTTTGAGGTCCAATCCTTTTCAAAATCCACTTATGAATTATTAGAATCTATTGTTAATGGTTAATTATGTTAATCCATACTTTTTCTACTCGAACTCCACAGAGTCTATAAGTCCTCTTTCCAAAGGTTTCAGCACTAAACTATAAAATAACATTCTAAAGGTTAAAAACAAATCAAAAGTAGAAATTATTCTAAATCACACAATTCAATTGCATGTGAAAATAACGCTGAGGATGGGATTTGAAGTTTTTTGTTTACAAAAAATGTGAGAACAAAGCTTTGCGTAGTGACCACATCACAGGGTTAAAATCACGAACTTAAGTTTGAGTTTAGAATAAACGAAAACGCTGAGGACGGGATTTGAACCCGCAATTCCAAAGGAACTACATTAGCAGGCGAGTTCAAAAACTGTTATCCTTTGAGCGTTAAGAAAGTTTGATTGTCTTAAAATCATGTTTCTTATCTAATATTAAAATAATTTACTTCTTTATAATATTTATGTTTTAAATTCCAAAATTTCAGTTTATAGGCGTATAGGATTCGATTTATAAATCACATAAAACACTCTATTTATATGAGTGGTTTTCATACTCTCTTTTGTAGAGTCAATTAATAATAAAAAACGATAGAAATTGTTTAAATTTACTGACCATCCCTCGCAAAAATGGTAGAATTAAGTAAAATAAATGAACTAGAGAGTTTATTCTCTCAGATGAATGGAAATATGGCTTCTCAGTTTTCAGACCTTATTAAGAATACAATTATTGATACTCTTAATGTCGGAAAAGTTGA
>JAQICV010000091.1 GCA_027858315.1 Candidatus Woesearchaeota archaeon | reverse complement strand
GTACTAAAATTAATTATTCAAAAATTGGATATAAATTATATCCTGTTAATATTAAACTTTTAAAATTAAATAAAGATATAATTGCTGAAATAAAAGAGTTAACATCAAAACATAGTACTTGTACTTGGCACACTTTTTGTGAAGGAGAATATGATTTATTGTTAAGTTTCAAAATTTTTTCTGAAAAAGATAAAAATGATATGGATGAACTTCTTGTAGAACTATCAAATAATATTTTAGAAAAAGATATTTCAATTGTTTTAAATGCTTTTGAAATTGGCAAATCATTTATTGATCAAGGTGCTCTAAAATTATTTCCTATTTATAATTATGAATTAGAAAGTATAAATTTGTCAAATGATGAAATTAAAATTTTAGATATTATTAAAGCAAATTCAAGAAAAACTGTATTGGATATATCAAAAGAAATTAAATTAACTCCAAGAGTAGTTTCATCTAAAATAAAAAAATTAGAAAGAATAGGAATTATTTCAGGATTTAAAACTAAAATCAATATGGCTGAGTTAGGTTTTCAACCATGTATTGCTTTAATTAATTTCAATAAATATACAGAATTAGAATTAAAAAAATTCATAAATCATTGTAAACAACGAGATGGAATAAATCATTTAGTAAAACAAATTGGAAAATATGACATTAAACTTACAATTGATGCTCAAGATGTAATTAATTTCTATAATATTGTGGATGAGTTAAGAGAAGAGTTTCATTTTATTAAAAAGATTACAACTTTAATTTCAAAATAAATTCCCACTTTATCAGCAGAGTTATGGACACTGTTTAACTATTTATATTTTTGAATAATCTCATCAACATATTTATAAATATTAAATTTTAATAAATAGTTATGAAATACAAATATGAGTTTATCAATTTATCAAATGATTTAGATGCTCTAAATGATTTAGTATCAAAAGCATTTTCTTCAACATCTGATTCATCCATAAAAGAATGGTTTTCATTTTCAGAAATGGCTCAAACTATAGTTAAAGAAAGAGGAATTTGTATCAAAGCTATTGATAATGAAAATAACTTAGTTGGTATGATCTATGCTCAACAAGAAAGTCCAATTAATAATATTGAAGGTGTGGAAAAATGGGTTATCATAATGTCTGCCGTTAATCCAGAAATAAGTGGAACTGGTATTGGAAGTGGATTATTAAAGGCTATAGAAACTTCAGCTAAGGAAAAACAAGCAAAGAAAATGTTCGTATTTACTAATTCTGATGATGAGAGAGTAATTAATTTTTATAGAAAGAATAATTATGAGGATGCAGGTTGGATTAAAGATTATCAATATGGTAAAGGGAACTCAGCAGTTTTTTTGTTAAAATACTTATAGTCTTTAAATTCCAACTTCCTAAGCAGTGCTCTGGACACTGCTGACTACTTTTCTATCTTCAAGTACTACAAATATTTATATATTGCACTTATAGAATATTACTATGTTAGACAAAAAAGCCAAATATTGGTCCTTGAGAGTTATGGTGGGGTATTATATTATATTTCAAATAATAAATACACTTTATTTTTTAATTCAAAAAATTGATTTGAATTTATATTTGAATACTTTTTGGTATACAATTATTAAAGCATTAATTATTGGAACAATTGTATATTTTTTTATTATAATTAATTCGAAAATTAAAAATAAATTAGTATCTCTAGATAAAAAATAAAGGAAACTTTTCCAAATTCCTACTTTATCAGCAGCTATGAACACTACTAACTATAATAAAAATTATGTCATCCCCCCCAAAGTTTATCCCAAATCTCAAATAAAAGGAAACTATTTCAATTTTGTTCTGAAAAACTAAACAAATTTATCCCAAAACAAACAAAACAAATATCCAAAAACTTTAAATACTTAATTCTTTGAAGATACATTATGAGTTTAAAAGATGTACAGAAAGAAGTAGATGATTGGGTGAGTGAGCTTAAAATTGGGTATTGGAAGCCTCACGAAATTTTAGCAAGACTTACAGAGGAGACTGGAGAGCTTGCAAGAGAGATCAATCATATTTATGGACCTAAGAAGAAGAAGTCAACTGAAGAAACAAAAGAACTCTCAGATGAGATTGCAGATATTATATTTACTGTGACTTGCCTTGCTAATTCTTTAGATTTGGATTTAGATGAGTCTTTTGGGAGAGTTATGGATAAATGCTATGGTAGAGATGCTAATAGGTATGAGAAGAAATAATATACTCAAACAATAGGTTTATAAATTATTATGTCTACATTATTCTATAGGTGTAGACATAACATGACTTATTTAGAAAAACAAGTAAAAAATGGGCAGATATATTATTATATTGCTCAATCTATTAGGAAAGGTAAGGATGTAAATAAAGTTAGAGTTTATGTTGGAAAATTTGATAAAGCATTATCAGAGCAAGAAGAAATTAATTTAGTTTTAGATAATATTGATAAATTGGATGAGAAAATAGATGAAATGCATCCTGAACTATCAACAGATTATAAAATTGAAATTTTCTTTAAAGATTTAGAAGTGATTTTCCTTAAAAGCGATTTATTAGAAATTGAGATTACTAAAAAACGATTTGCTAAAATTAAATCGAATTATGATCACTATTTAAATTTGAGAAAAAATTTTGTTATTTTGCATTCATATAATTCTACTAAAGTTGAAGGGAATACTATGACTCAAAAGGAAACAAAGTTACTTCTATCTGAAGGAATTATTTCTGAATTAAGAGAATTAAGAGAAGCAAATGAAGTATTAAATATATCTCAGGCTTTAGATTATATTGAAGATTATAATGGAGAATTAACAGTAGATTTTATTTGTGAAGTTCATAGAGTGGTTACTAAGAATACGCTAAAAGAGGCTAGGAATGAAGGAACTTTGAGGCCATTAGGGGTCAATGTATTCATGGCAGGTTCAGAGTATAAAAATGTTCCAGGTGGGAAATTGGTTCTTAAATTACTAAGAGATTCTACTAAGGAATTCAATAATTTTTATAAAAAAGATAAACTAGGCGCAATTGTTAGGTTTTATGCTTCATTTATTGCTATCCACCCTTTTGTGGACGGAAATGGTAGGACTTCAAGAATTTTATTGAATTGGTTATTGAAAAGAGAAGGTTTGCCTTATATTAATTATGATGCAAAAGAGCATGATAGACATATTGACGGAATAGATAAAGCAATTAGAGGTAAAGGGTTTTATGAGTTAGGTCAATTTGTTTTAGAACATATAGTTGAGAATAAGTTTACTAAATAAGGATTTATGTCTACAAGTATTTATTATGTAGACATAAATTTAATGTGACATTCTTTTGGGAGAGTTATGAATATGAAAATAAATAAATTATTTATTTGGGTTTGGATTTGAGAATGAGATATTTTTGTGTAACCATAGATGCGCATTACCTTGAAAGTATCCTTCTTCATTGAATAATTCTTTGGAATTATAATCTTCTTTCATATCGTATAAGTAAGCAATAAATTCAGCTCCATTTTCTTTAATCCCTTTCTCAACTTCAAGATAAAATTCTTTTTCTAAGTATTTATATTCTTCAAGAACATAGAAGTTTTCAAGATTAGCCTTTCTTGTTGCAGGATGAATCATAACTAAACAAAAGCCAACAATTTTATCGTTTACAACTAATTTTAGAGTAACATCAGTTTCTGAATCAGCTAAACGCAGCAGAGTGTTTTTTGGCCAAAAGCAATTCTCTCCTCCATCTGCAGAAAAATCTTTCTCAGAACATCCTAGTTTGTATACTTCTTCAATATCTTCTTTAGTAATTTTACTTATTTTGAATTCCATAGATTATTTTATTTTTATCATTTTATATATTTGATTGTTTTCTTTTATCACAATCTTTTTAAAGCATTTATTAGTTCTATTAGTAGAATTGATGTATATTTGCATTATATTTTATTGGCAGGATCGCATAACCCGGTATTGCGCCACCCTGGAAAGGTGGTCCTTTAGGATTCGGGGTTCAAATCCCCGTCCTGCCGTTTTCGTTTCACTCTAACTCTAGTCCTCTGATTTTCACCTTTATGCTATCACTACGCTAAAGCTTAGTTCGGCAGTTTGTGAGACTATCGCTTACACAAACCTTCAAATCCTCTTCCTGCCGTTTTAGTTTAATTCTGAACTTATTTTTTCTTCGTAATAATTAGAAAATTATATAAAGTATCTTTATTGGTTATCTATTTATGATAGATGGTTTGTATTTTGGTTTAGGGTTTGTTGTGTATATGATTTTTAATATATTGACTTTTAAAACATATTCTAAGAAGGAAGGGATTACGCATAAATTTGCATTGTATTTGATATTTGTTTATTATAGTATTCTTGCTGCTTATTTGATTAATACAGTTGATTCTACTGGCGAGAATATGTTTGAAATTATATTGCAAATTATTATTTATGTTCTTGCAGGATTTATGTTTATAAGATTTTATTTTATGGATGTGATTACTGAGAATGAGTCATTAGATTAATTTTATTTAATTTCTCAAAAATTAAAAAATTTTGAGATGCAGAAATCTTAGATTTCTTAGCATATTTTATATCCGAATTCATCAAAGAATTTTTTTATGTAGAATCCGTCGTGGTTTTTTAGAGAGTATTCATAGTGATTTGTTATTTTTTGTTTTGATAGCCATTTAACATATTCTTCTTTTTGTTTTTGACTTATTAGTGTCCAAAAAATAAATGTTTCACATTTGTAGTTTTGGTCACAATGGTTTTCTCTTAGATCTTTTTTTACTGTTTTTAAAAATTCAGTTTTAGGAACTAGATCATTAATTCCTTTATGTAGTGGACATGCAAAAATTCCATTTTCAAATTCTATTAGATTCTGGCAGACTCCACTTGGAGTAACATAAGATTTAATTCTATCTCTAAACCAAATTTGTTTTAGTGAAGAATAGGAATGTTGAATTTTTTTGAATTCAAGAGTATTTTCTTTGATTTGTTTTTTAACACTATTCTCTGTTTTGAAATTGTTTCCACAACAACCATAACAAGATAGATTTAATTCAGGAATTTGACATGGTGCAAATTTTATCATACTAAAAGGAATTAGTTTTGATTTAATAACTTATTTGATTATTAGAATTCAGAGTTATTATTTTGGTTATTCCCTTTCAAAGTTTTAGCAGCAATTATATCATCTCAGCTTTTTTTAAAACTTTTCTATTATTTGATGGTTTCGAGTTCCATTTGAATTTGAGAACTCTTCGCCTTAGAAAAGTAAAAAAGCTGGCAAAAAATTAAAATTCAGGATTATTATTAGAATTTGATTTTAAAGTTTTAGCTGCAATTATATCATCTATTCTTAATATCATTGAAGATATTTCTGTTGCAGATTTTATTGCTTGTTCTTTTATGTTTATTGGTTCTACGATTTTATGTTTGATTGTATCTTCAACTACGCCTTCATATCCGTTTATGCCTGATTGTTTTTTTCCTTTTTCATGTAGAGCAATTAGTTTTGTGATAGTTTCAATTTCATCAAAGCCTGAATTTTCACAGAGTATTTTTGGAATTGATAGGAATGCTTTAGCATATGATTCGATTATGATTTGTTCTTTACCTTGGAATGTTTTTGCGTAGTTATTTAGTTCTTTGTGTAGCTCTAGTTCAATTGCACCTCCTCCTGCAACTAATCTTTTTGATTTTAAAATTGCATTGATATCTCCAAGTGCATCATCAACTGCTCTTTCTATTTCGTCAAGTAAATGAGAGGTTGAAGCTTTTAATATTAGAGTTATTGCTTTTGTATTTTTTACTCCTTCGATGAATAAATAGTTATCATCTAGAATTTCTTTTAGTTCAACATTTTGGGCATCTCCTAGGTTTGAAGAATCTATGTCATCAATTGTATTAACAATTGGTTTTTTAAGAGCAATTGATAGTTTTTCTAAGTCAGATTTTCTTGTTCTTCTTGTTGCAATTATTCCTTCTTTTGCAAGATAGTATGAAACATTATCATCGATTCCTTTTTGACAAATTACAACATTTGCTCCTATTTGTTTGATTCTGAATGCAAGTTGTTTTAGATAGTCTTGTTCATGGTTAAGAAATTCATCATAGTCTTTGGGAGTATTTATTTGAAGGTTTGCATCAGAGTCTAATTCTCTTACTTCTAGAGGAAAATCTATTAATAGTATTTTGGCATCAGTTATTTGTTTAGGCATATTTGGGTTAGCTAAGTCTTTGTCTAGAACTATCCCTTTAACAATTGAAGAGTCTTTAGTGTCTCCTCCTACTACTTTTTGAATTTTGATTGTTTTCTTAGGTATTGAATTATTTTCTTCTACAAGTTTTGTTGCTTCATAAATTAGTTTAGTTAAACATTCTTTTGATCCTTCTGCTACTTTTCCAGTCATTGCTGTTTCTGATATGTCTTTTAATACTTTAGGGTTGTTCGTGTTCACTTTAATTGATGCTATTGTTAGAACTTCTATGGCTTTTATGGATGCTTTTTTGTATGCTCTAATAATTGTTGTTGGGTGTATTTTTTGCTCTATTAGGTTTTGTGCTTGAGATAAAAATTCTCCAGTTAGAATTACTGCAGTTGTTGTTCCATCTCCTACTTCATTTTCCTGTGTTTTAGCAACTTCAACAAGGAGTTTTGCACCAGGGTGTTCAATTTCCATTTCTTTTAGAATTTTTACGCCATCATTGGTAATTACAGTATCGCCCATGCTATCAATTAACATTTTATCCATTCCCATTGGACCTAGAGTTGTTTTTACTATATTTGCTAGAGCTTTTGCAGCTTCAATGTTAGAATTTAGTGCATCAATACCTTTTGTTCTGTTTGTGTTTTCATCAAGAATATCTGAAGTTTTTCTAGTCATATTAATTTCAAAGTGGTAAATGTTTATAAATTTTAGTTTTGGTAATAATTTATTTTATTTTATTTATTACCACCTTTTAATAAGACTAAATGATTTAAAGTAATTATATTAGATTATTTTTATGAGTTCATTTTTTGTAGAGTTGAGTTTGGTTATGTTGATTGCATTACTTATGTCTTTTATTTTTCATAAGCTAAAACAACCTTTACTTGTTGGTTATATTTTTACAGGAATTTTAGCAGGTCCTTTATTTTTTGATATTCTTAGTTCTACTGAGGGTTATCAAACTTTTTCTCATATTGGTGTTGCACTTTTATTGTTTATTGTTGGTCTTCATTTGAATTTGAAATTGATTAAAGAAATAGGTTTTGTTGCAGCAATTGCTGGCTGTGCACAAATTATATTGACTGCTCTTTTAGGATCAGGGATTGCTTATTTATTTGGATTAGACTTGTTGGTTTCTCTTCTTATAGGAATTGGTTTAGCTTTTAGTTCAACGATTGTTATTGTAAAACTCTTATCTGATAAGCGTGAGATTGAAAGAGTTCATGGTAAAATTGCAATGGGAATTTTGATTATTCAAGATTTAGTTGCAGTTGTTGTTTTAATGGTTTTAGCTTCAATTTCATCTTCTTCTGGGGAGAGTTTGGCTATTGGCATTTTGAAGACTTTTGGGTTAGGGGTTGTTGCAATTGCAGGTGTTTTGATTTTTTCTAAATTTGTTCTGGAGAGACTTATGGATTGGGTTGCTGATTCTCAAGAATTTTTATTTACTTTTGTTATTGCTTGGTGTTTGGGTGTTGCAGCACTTTTTGCATATCTTGGATTTTCAGTTGAGGTTGGAGCCCTTTTGGCAGGAGTAGCTTTGGCTTCATCACCTTATCAATATGAAGTATCATCTAGAATTAAACCACTTCGAGATTTTTTCATCATTATGTTTTTTATTTCACTTGGTTCACAGATGGTGCCTGTAGATAATATTCCAAATGTTGTTTCATATATAGATTCAGATACAGGTGTTCTCTCAACATTTTTTAGTAATTATTTGAGTAAAATAAGTTATTTATTTGATAGCTTTTCAAAAATATTTATACCTGCTTTGGTTTTGTCATTATTTGTTATTGTTATTAAGCCTGTATTGGTTTTTATTGTTTTGAATTTATTAGGATTTCATTCAAGAGTTGCATTTAAGACAAGTTTTTCATTGGCGCAAATTAGTGAGTTCTCTCTTATTATGATATTAATTGCAAGAGGATTTGGATTGGTTAGTGCAGCTGATGTTTCACTTCTAACTCTTGTTGGTATTATTACTATTTTGTGTTCGACTTACTTTATTATGCATTCAGAAAAATTGTATGATAAATTAAAGGGTATTTTTAAGATCTTAGAATTTAGAACACCTAAGAGGGATATTGAAAAAAAGATTAGAAAGGATTTGGATGTTTTGATTTTCGGTTATGATAGGATTGGTTTTAGTTTGATTAAGACAATAGAAAATTTAGATAAAAATTATACTATTATTGATTATAATCCTGAAGTTATTAAGAAATTAAATGCAAGACAAATTTCTTGTGTTTATGGTGACGCGTCAGATAATGATTTCATAGGAGAATTTGATATTGAATCAGTGAGACTTATGGTGTCAACTATACCAGACTTAGAAGTTAGTATGGGACTTTTGAAACAATTAAAGAAGAGAAACAGGGATGCGACAGTGATTCTTACTGCGGATCATATTGATAACGCATTAGAGCTTTACAAGGAGGGTGCAGATTATGTTATTTTGCCTCATTTTTTAGGTGGTGATTTTATTTCGAATATGATTGAGAAGCATAGTGATAATATGGATGAATTCTTGCATGAGAAAGTTTCTCATATTAAAGAATTGAAACAAAGAAAAGAGTTTGGGTTTGAACATCCAAAAAATATGAAGTGATAACAATTGTTTTTAAAGTATAATCTTGTTTAGTTTTTATGGATAAAAGCCAAATTAGGGATTATGTTTCTAAATACAAGGATACATATTCAAAAGATTCTATTAAATCACAGTTGATTAATAGTGGAGCTAGTGCAGATGAATTTGAATCTGTTTATACTGAATTGAGTGGAAGAGGGAGCGTTTTTCCTTCTGAAATGAGAAGTGGAACTGGTCCTGAAAAGAAGAAAAGTCATGTAGGTTTGATTATAGGGATTGTTTTTTTAGTATTAGTGATAATAGGAGCTTTAGTGGTTTTTGTAGGATTACCTATGTGGCAAGAGTCTTATTCTTCAGGATTGGTAGAACAAGTTGATAGACAATCTGTAACATCTTCAGGAATTTCTGTTGAGATGGTTCAGGCGAATGGTGATGATGCAGTTGCTTATTTGAAGAATCCTGGAACTACTGATATTAATGCTGATATTACTATTTCAGAATGTGATGTGACTCAAGAAATAGTGATTACTCCTGGGATTGCAACTCAAGGTTATACTTTGATGGGTTGTGATCTTGCTAGTGGTTTAAAAGTTACTGTAGTTGTTAAGACAAGTGATGCAATTTATAGAGAAAGTGAGATTGTTAGTAATTAATTAATTTTTCTTTTTCTTTACTTTCCACCAATAATTCATAAAAATATAAAAAATATTCTTAGACTCATTTCTAGTTAAATAACAAAATTTTCTTGTTCGTAAATTTACTGAGAAATTTATTTATTTACCTGAAATGATACTCAAAAATATATAAAATATTTTTGGTCTCTTAGTGGAATTACTTTCCACTAATAATTTCTATGACATCTCCGAATTTTAGTTTGTGGTCTTTTCCTACCATTATTTTATTCTTAACATCTATTGCTTTGATGAAGTGTTTTCCAAAGTCAGTGTGTAGTCTGTATGCAAAGTCAAGTGCTGTTGCACTTTCTTCCATTAGAAAGCAGTCAGGAATTACAAATTGAGTTTTACCCATTATACTTTTCTCACTCCCAGGAAATATAGGTTTCATTTTTAGAAGATCAAATACTGCATAGTTTAGAGCTTCTTGAACGCCAGTTCCACCTAGCTTTTTTATATGGTCTGCAATAGTTTTAAGTCCTGATTTTTGATTAGGATTTAATGAATCTTCATTTAATAATTTAAATTCATCTTCTCCTGGAGTATATGAGATTATTTGCGCTTCAGCTGCTTTTTTTAAGTTGAATTCATATTCTGCAATTACTGGAATTATTTTATAGTTTGGAAATTCTTTTTCTAATTTTTCTAGTTTTGTTTTCCATATTTCGTTTTCTATTAGAACATCACATTTGTTTGCAGCGATGATTATTGGTTTTGTGATTTCTCTTAGTTTTTTAGATAGTTCAAATAAATTTTCAGACATATTTGTTTTATTTAAATCTAATTCATGAAGGGCAGTTAGTATTTGATTTTCATTGATATTTAATCCTGAGACTACTGATCCTAGAGCTTGTTCAATTTTTTGGTCTTGCATTGTTACTTTTTTTTCAATTTGATGCCAATGTTTAGAAATTACTTTGAAGAACCATTGGTTCAATTCTGTTTCTAAAAATTTGATATCATTTGCAGGGTCGTATGTGTTTATTTCTACACTTTCACCTTTTTCATTTGTTCCACCGGATAAATCAATTACATGAATTAGTGCATGCGCTTGTCTTAAGTCGTCTAAAAATTTATTCCCTAGTCCTTTTCCTTCTGATGCTCCTGGGACAAGACCTGCTACATCGATTATTTCATTTGGTACGAATCTATAATCTCCAAGGATATACCCATCTCTTGGCATTGAATGCTGTCCGTATGGTACGGCAGGGTCATCAATCTTCACATAACCTATTGCAGAATTTGCATCTATTGTCGTGAATGGAAAATTTCCACTTTCTGCATCTGCTAGAGTTAAACTTCTAAAAAAAGCGGATTTTCCTACATTTGGTTTTCCAACTATTCCAATTATCATAAGAAATTAAAGTTAGGAGAAGTTTATAAAATTTGACTTAAAAATTATAAATTTTGAGAATATTTGGGAATCTTATTTTTTCTAAATCCTGAGAATACATTGAATATTCAATAGTTGATTTATTGTTTGATTCTTCTAATAATTCTTGATTTGGATACATTATAATATTAATCCAAGTATTTGTTGTGTCGAATCTTTTAAGTATTGAACTTTTAGTTTGAATTTGTGTTGATTGACTTATGAAAGTAGAAGTTGAAGGAAAAAAGTAAATTCCATTTTTCTCTGAACCTGGAATTATTTGATAATCTTTAAGATTTTCTAATGATGTGCAAATTGTATCAAGATTTCCAGTTAATATAGTTGGATTAAATTCTTCTTCTATTGGTGCAATTAAGAAAAAAGCATGGTAATCTACATTTATTTTACTTTTCACTCTTAGGTCATCGATTATTTTTAATTGAAAATTAATTTTTTTGGATTTTTTTAGTTCAGTTTCCAAATTATTTATAATTAATTTTGAGTGCATTTATATTAGGTTATATTTGTTTATTTATATATTTTGTGGATTTGTTACTTAGTAGTAGTTCATGCAGCTTTTTCGAATAAACTATAATTTAATTCTAATTTTTCTTTTAGAATTTTATCAAAATTTCTAATGATTGTTATACTTATAGCTTTTTTATCCAAGTATCCAATATTTTCAAATTGTTTTTGATTATATGTTTGCCATTGTAATTTTAGCTCTTTTTGAATTTGTGAATCTTGAATTAAATTCATAATATTTTTCAGATTATTACTAATTAGTTTTAATTTATTTGAATTATTTTCATTTAAATAATTCTTAATTGTAACAAAATTTTCTTCTATCTTTTTTATTGTGTTATCATCTATTGTGAATGTCATAACTAATACTTAAATTTTTTTCTATTTAAATTTTTCGTATTTTTTCTTTCTTTTTCTATTATTTCTAGAGGAATTTCGTATTGGTGTTTCCCAGTTTCGTGAGCAAATTGGGCTATTTTTTTATTAGGATAAAATAACATTTCTAATTCTCGATATGGTTTTTGAATTCCAAAAGTTCCAATAGTTTCTCCTCTTAGAGTTTTGTAGAATCCTTTGGTTATTTCTTCAATTATTTTACTTATGCCTATTTTTAATGATTTATTTGATTCTTCTGAATATGTTGTTTTTAGATTTTTGGTGAGTGTTATTTTTTCAATAAATTTGCTTTGTAATATTATTAATTCTTGTTCTATAATTTTAGGTGTTAGTGGATATATTTTTATTGATGTTAGTTCTATTAATGTTTTTTCATCTTTATCTTCTGAATCTAGTCTTAAATCATGTATTTGAATTTCTATTGTCCTTTCTAAATTTTCTAATTCTGAACTACAATTTAATAATTCTTGAATTTGTAAATATTGTTTAATAAAAGACATTTTGTTATTATCGATTCTTGATTGTTTAAATATCTTTCCTTTTTTGTTACTTTTTAGGGATATATAAATTATTTTTAGTGAGCTTACTTAAAATATCTAAGGGTAATTCTGTTAGAGATGCTG
>JAQICV010000090.1 GCA_027858315.1 Candidatus Woesearchaeota archaeon | reverse complement strand
TTTGTAGATAATAATTTATCAAATATTTCTAATAATAGTACATTAGGTGGAGTATTAAAATATAGATTAGTACATTCTGCTTCATTCAAACAGTCAGTAATCTCTTCTGCTTATGATGATAGAATTTCAGGTATTGTTAATGATAAATTGTCTACCTATGGGTTTAGTACTATTAATATTAATGATACTGGTAATCAAGATATATGGTATCAACCTAATAAAAAAGATTTAGAGTTTATTAAAAATGATTTACTTCCTTATGCCTATTCTAACAACTCTGATAATACTCCATTTTATTTCTATATTGATGCTACTAATACAGCCAATTTTATCAATTATAAAACAATAAAAAATAATATATTAAATTTTAAGCTTACCTATGGTAGACAATCAGAGAATGATGAATTAATCGCACCATTATCTATTGAGAAATTAACCCTTGGTAGTAAAGCAACTAAAGACCTGAGATATATTAAAGGGATAGGTCTAAATCTTGATGGAGGTATTGAAGAGATAGAAGAACAGTTAATCTCTGATATATATTCTTCTAAACAAGGAAAATCTCCTGTTATATTTGATCCATCTATTATTACTAAAATAATTGAAATGGATGAAGAGTTAGAAAAAGGTAAACAGGAAAATAATCAAGGATATTTAATAAACCTTCTAGCTAAAGTTATAGGATTAGAACAGTTTATTGTTACAATACCCTATAACTCCTATGTACGTGCTGGAACCAGTATTGATTTTATAACTAATGACTCTGGAAAAGAGTTCAATCCCTCAATTAACTATACTGATAACTATATAATTGAAGAAGTGTCTTCACTATGGAATGGTAAAATAGGTTTAACAAAATTTATTATGTCCAGAAATAACTTAGCTTTAGACCCTTCAGAATTTCTTATATATAATGAATTAGGAGGATAATAATGTTTATTAAAAGATGTATTGTAATTGATAATAATGATCCGGATCAACTAGGTAGAATACAGGTTAGGGTTATACCTGAAATGGCTGATGTAGAAGTTTCTCTATTACCTTGGGCTGAACCCTTCTTAGGTATGTCTACAGTTGATAAACAATCATTTAATCCAGTAGCAATAGACTCTGTACTATGGGTTGCTGTAAGTGAAAGTTGGAAAAGCTTTTATTTTATCGATGAATATTGTGTAACAAGTAAAATTGACTTTGCTAAACTCACAGCTATCATAGATGGTATAGCTGATCTTGGCTCATATAGCTATAATGAGGTTAGGGTGGACTCTTTTGAAGATGGTACTATAAAGTTCCATAATATAATAAGTGGGGATATGGCTATGATACATAGCTCTGGAACCTATATTGTAATAAAGGCTGACGGTACTGTTATATCTGTAGTAGGAGATGCTAGAATTGAACAAGCTTCAGATTTAACTACTATTGATATGGGAGGATCAAAAGCAGAATTAGGATCAAGCGGTTCTGTTAAAATTACTGCTTCTACAGAAATACAATTAGCTACAGGTGATTCAGTTAGTTGGCAACCTAACGTCCTAAATTCTTGCCTATTTACAGGGGCTCCTCATGGAGGAACTACTGCTGGAATATCTAAGCTTAAAGGTGGTGCTTAATCGTGAGTATGATAGCTTCAGATTTAAAAGATTTAATATTATCTAAACTGATAAATCCCTACCCTGAGAACGCAACTCAAGCTAATAGTAAATGGGGAGAGGCTTTTAAAGAATACTTTGAAGCTAATTGTGATATTACTTGCTCATGGTCAGCAACAGATCCCTCTAATGGAAGTACAGACCCTCTTACATCATTTACAGCAAAACCTGTATTTACATCTTTCCCTATAGTTCCTAAAGATAATAGAACTTTATGGTTGTCTAATCTCAATACTATTTTAATAAGTGGAAATATTATACCTGATTCATCATTTTCTACACTTAGTTTAGCACCACTAAAACTTACTACTACAGTGTTTTCAATAACAATGAATCAATCAACTGACCCTGATGTAGTTATAGAAGATTTCTGTCAAAAGATTATTAACGGTATAAAAACTATGATAGGCGGTACTACTACAGGAACTAATAGCTCTTTTGTTGGAAGTGCTACTGTTACATCTATCTCATAAAAGTTTAACTATTATAGTATGGAAAGAACAATAGATAAAACTTTTAAAAATTATTATATGGATATAGATTACACTGGTAAGAAAACTACTACAGGAGATATCTATACCTATACTGACTCAGATGCATTACAGCAAGCATTTAGATTATGGCTTACAGAGTCTAAAGGAGAGAAGTTAAGGAAACAGGTAGGGGGTTATCTCATACCACACTTACAAAAGCCTATGACTCCTGAAAGAATTGGTGATATTAAGCGTTCTATTAAGAATGGATTAAGTCAAGAGTTTAAGCCTAGAGTTCAAATACTAAGTTTAGAAGTTACTCCTATATATAATCTAAAACAATGGCAGATTGACGCTCTTGTATATACACCACTATTGAAAGATGCTGTATTGGTACAAGAAAGAATAAATAATTTAGTTTAAAAAAAAGAGGTATTATATAATGTTTGATTTTGATTCAATAAGACAAAGAATAATAGAGAATTTAGCAGAAGAAGAAGAACATAAAGATATTTTTGAAAGTGGTGCTTATTCCTCTTTAGTGGACTCTTTAGCACAGGAACTAGAGTTCTATCATACAGCTTCAGGGTATAGAACTAGAGAAAACCAATGGGGTTTATCTTTAAATAAATCTTCTTTATTATCTCAATCAGAAGTACATAATTATAGTCCTAGTAGAATAGTATCAGCTACAGGGTTTGTTAAGTTTGGTGTTTCTGAAGATTTTGATACTACACCTACTACTATTATTAATATACCTAAATATACACAATTTTCTAACGATAGTGGTATATCTTTTGTATCAGTTAATGATTATCAAATGAGTACACTAGATACCTCTATTGATATTGCAGTTAAGCAAGGTGTATATCAATCACTAACTGTTAATGCCGATGGAGACATTTTTGAAACAATAGCTATAAATAGCTCTAATATAGAAGAGGATAGTGTAGTAGTATATGTTAATGACTTACTTTATGAACAAATTGATAATTTACTAGATTATGGACCTAATGATTTAATCTGTTTTATTATAAATAAGATTGACTTATCTGGTATTCGTATACAGTTTGGTAATAATATTATTGGAAAGAAATTAAACTCTAATGATAGAGTTGTAATACAATATATAAACTCGATAGGAACTGATGGGAATATAAATTCTAAGAATGTAGTTAAAAATGTTGATAGTATTATTTATGATGTTAGTGCTAATATTGTAGAAGATGTTTTTTGTACTAATGACTTAGCTATAATAGGGGGTGCTGATGAATCTACCCTAGAAGAAATAAGACTACAATCCCCAAAAGTTTACCAAACAGGAGATAGAGCTATTACTAAGGATGATTATATTTCTATTTTAGAAAGATTATCTTATGTAAAAAAAGCTAATGTATGGGGGGCTTATGAATATAATATCGATAATGGTTTAAATCCATGGACATATATATTACCCGAAGAAAATGTTACTCATGTAGCTATTGTTACTGAAACAAATGAAAACTTAACAGACGCTCAGAAACTACAAATCTTAGAAGATATTAATGTCAAGAAAAGTCCTACAAATCTATTAAACTTTGAAACTGTAGAGTTTATAAACCTTAATTTTGTGGTTAGTGCTTATATAGTAAATGCTTCTTACTCATTACCCTCAGTTAAATCAGCTATAGAAGCTGGATTACAAGAAAAATATAGTATTGATAATATAGCTTTTGAAGAAAATCTATATGAATCTGACTATAAAAGATATATTGATGCTATCCCTGGAGTAAAATATCATGATACTTATATTGAGTTATATAAGGAATATGACTTCTATTCTCCTTATGTCTTTGATGTAGATTTACCTATATATCCATTAAAACCAGCTACTTTTAAAGTTTATGTTAAATTAAAAACTGAAGGAGTGGAAAGCTATGTATTGATGGGTACAGGGAATGGTACAGGGGGATTTACTCCTGAAGCTGGATATAGTTTAACAGATAGCCTTATTTCTTTATCTACAGGACAAGGGGCTATTATTATAAATAGTGGTTTAACAGAAGATTATACTCTATACGATGTAAAGCTAGTATATCAAAGTGTGAATAGTAATATCATTCTAAATAATAGGAGAGACTTATTCCTTTATGGTAGTTCTGAAATTACTGTTCAGTATTATCAGTCTTAAAAAAGAGGTATATAAATGTCTACAGAAATAGAAGATAGGTTAGTTAATAGATTACATAAGCTTTTAAAAACGGACTTCTGGATTGAGTTCATGAGAGCTATAGCTAAAGAGTTTGAATATTTAGAAGCTGATATTGAATATAAGAAAAACTTTAATGTTATTTCAGAGCAAAACTCTGATAGACTTCTTCAAATTGCTAGTAAATTTGGGTATGATCCTAATTTAGTATTATTTAATGATGAAGACTATTTGAGAGAAGAAGTAAGGTCTATTACCTATAGAATAAAAAATAAATCAACTCTCAATGGTTATTTAATAGCTTTTAAAAAATCAGGGTTAGACGGTCAACTATTTAGTATTTTTTATGATGGAATGAAACTAATTAGAGATATTGACTTTGATACTACATTAGAAGAACTAGGTTTACATATAGGGGGAACCCCCTTCTTAGGTGTTACTCCTACTATTTATCCAGCCTATTTCCTCAATCTTACAATAGGATTAGATGATGATTTAGAGCTAGATAGTGATCCTACATGGTATTTAGATCAAGGTTTAGTAAAGAAATCTACTCAGCATTTAGCTATAGAGTATAAATCAGATAAACTCTATACCTTAGAGGGAGAGGAATATATGTTTCTACCAGACTATTGTTTCTATCTTCATCAGGAAGTAAATTATAATAGAGAAACTACTACTATTCCTCACCCTGGAGTTAACATTAGTTTTATCACAGATCAAACAGGATATTTCAATTCTAACAATAGATCTAGTGATTATACTATTGATATTCTAAAAACACAAACAGCTATCACTAATACATATCGTTCTAAATTACAAGAGATTGAGGAAGTAATATTAGATGATGGTAGAGAACTTGATGAAACAATAACTTGGTCTCTTGACCAAGTAGCTAGTCAATCTTCTATTGATCCTACCACTTTCTTTTATTTAGTAGCTGGTGATGGTCTAAAGAAAGGACAGCTTGATTTTAATATAGGTAGGTTATATGATGAAAAAACAATACATTATGGTTTCGATGAATATCTTACTGATAATGTTTATGACTCTTCTTTAAATACTTATGATGCTACTGTAGATGGTGACTTTGATAGAATAACTGGTATTATAGGAAAAACAGTTAATTTTGATGGGGCTACTTCTGTTAGTGCTGATACTAGTACTATAATTGTTTCTAATGATCCTAAAACTCTTCAATTCTGGATTAAAGTAGACTCAGTTACTTCAGGTCTTTACTATATAATAAACCATGAGTATATCTCTTGCTGGATAGATCAAAGTACAGATAAATTTCATGTATCTATCACTGGTGGATCAGGAACAGAAGCTTTCTCTATTGATTTTACTCCTGATAATTTAGAACATATAGTTCATATAGAACTAGATACTGATAATAGCCTTTGTAACTTATTTTTAGATACTGTATTAGAGTTTTCACAAGATATTACAGCTATTGGTGTTGTTACTGGAACCTACCCTTTACATATAGGCTTTGATGGAACCACAAATTATTTTACAGGATTGATAGATGATTTCCTCTCTGTAGAAAGAATATTTAATGATGAAGAAAAAACTTATATCTATGAAAATAAATTAGGTCAGCTTAAACGATTAAGCAATATAGTTTATAGAGATGAATTATCTGTGAATCAAATTTATTCTAATGATGATTATTTTGTTATACAAGGAATAATATCAGGGAACACTATTAAAAATAGATATTTAGCTATAGCTGATGGATTCTCTACTACCTATAGTGGTGATGTTCAATCTACAGCTATTATAGCTGGTACTGTCAAAATAACCTATACAGATTTTGTTGATGTTTCTAAAACACTAACGGATGATGGTACTGGAAATTTATTAAATGATTTTGCTGTAGGAACTATTGATTATTCTACAGGTGATTACTCTTTTACCACTCTTAGAGAATATACTATATTAAAAGAAAACTCTTTAGAAGGTGTTATTGTATCAGAGAACTATGATACTAAGTCTAATGTTAAACCTTACTCTGTAGCGATAGAATATAACATAGCTGGTACAACTTATATAGCAACTGATGATGGTGTAGGAAATATTACAGGTACTTCAATAGACTCAGCTTCTATTGACTATGAAACAGGGATTATAACTTTGAACTTCTCTGTTCCTACTGATGACTATATAATATGGACAAGTTATACATATATAAAAGAAGATTTAATAAAAGAGAACACTGAAATTACAGTAGAGTTTGGAGTTAATAGAGATATAGAAATAACAGAAATCGGTATTGAAAATAATAATCGAGAGTTGTTAATCTATTCTACTACACCCCCCTTTAAAATGGGTACTACAGACTGTCATATAGGTGTTCAATTTTTCATAGCAAAAACATAGATTTTAACTATATAATAATGAGGTAATAATATGGCAACAATAGATAATGGATCACAAATACTATCCTATGATTTTAAAAATCCAGGTCAATCTGAATCTTTTAATAGGATAAATTATAAAGTAAGAAGTGAAGGTATATATGAAGGTGGTGTAATCTCTAAAATAAATGATAATCTTATAGAAATTTCTCCTTTCATTGCTCATATAAATGATCCTAATTCTTCTACAGGTGTTAGACTTGAAACTACTGCTAATGCTAATGTTAGTGTAACCTCGACTACACCTTTCATAATAGTAAGGTTTATTTGGAATAATATTGCCAATAACTATGCAAGTATTCTAGCTGTAGCAGAAACAGATATTTTAGGTAATGATTTAATTATAGGGAAATTGATATACAATGGTTCTACCATGACAGTTGAATATGATTATAGTAGAAAATCTTGGGCTTCTTTTGTAAAACTAGAAGAAAAAGAAAAAGAATTTGCTGTATATCCTACAGAACCATATACTAATCAAGTTAGTGTTTCTGCTGGTACTGCTATGATTAATGGTAAATATATTGATTTTAATGATAGCTTATCTCCTGTATTAACTGATGTAGCTACATATTCAAGAATAGATATTTTAGTATTAGATGAAACTGGAACTTTAGTATGGGTAGAAGGGGTTACTGATATATCTCCTGTAGTACCAACAATACCTACCAATGTTTTACCTCTAGCTATGATTACAAGAGATGGATCTTTTAGTGTAATCTATGGTAATCATATTAAGTCTTTATCTTTGCTTAAAACTATATAACAACCTTTTAGATATATAATAACTATTTAGGTATATTAAAATTGTAATGAGGTAATGATAACATGGCTAATATAGATAATGGTTCACAGATACTATCCTATGACTTTAAAAATCCGGGTCAATCCGAGTCTTTCAATAGAATAAACTATAAAGTACGATCAGTAGGAATATATGATGGTGCTGAAATAAGTAAAATATCAGATATACAAGTAGAAATAACTCCTTTTGTAGCTCATATTGATGATCCTAATACCCTTACAGGTGTTAGAGTTGAAACTACTGTTAATGCTGTAGTAGATATAACCTCCAGTAGACCCTATGTTATTATCAGATTTAATTGGAGTAATACAGCTAATAACTATGCTGATATAATCAGTGTAGCACCTGAAGATTTATTACCTAACGATTTAATAATTGCTAAAGTAATTTATGCTGGTGCTACACTAACCACTGATTATGATTATTCATTTAAAAACTGGTCTTCATTTAGAAATAATGAAATATTAGAACAAGAGTTTAAAGTAACTCCTACTGAACCCTATACCAATACATTAGATGTATCTAGTGGTACAGCACAAATCAATGGTGACTATGTAGAATATGCTGGTGGTACTACCCCTGCATTAGCTGATACACCAGCTTCATACTCTAGAATTGATTTACTTACTATAGATGAAACTGGAACTCTAGCATGGGTAGTAGGTA
>JAQICV010000089.1 GCA_027858315.1 Candidatus Woesearchaeota archaeon | reverse complement strand
AGATTACCTAATTCTACACAAAGTTTAGTGCAGAATTTTGAACCTATGAATGATAAACAACAAGAGTTCATGGATTTAATTTATAAAAATGATATTACAATTGCTGCAGGAGTAGCAGGATCTGGTAAAACAATAGTTAGTTTAGCAACTGCTTTAGATTTATTAGGAGGGATTTATAAAAGAATTGTCCTAGTAAAATCTGTAACTACTATTCCAGGGGAAGCAATAGGATTTATCCCAGGCTCTGTTTCTGACAAGATGGATCCATTTATAATGTCTTTTACTTGAAACATTGATAAATTAATTGGCAAAAATGGAGCTAAAGGTTTAATGGAGAAAGGGATAATAGAAGTAGTACCTATTGCATTTATGAGAGGGTTATCTATAGATGACTCCATTGTACTGGTCGATGAATCCCAAAATTTATCTCCACACACTTTTAAAACATTAGTAAGTAGAATTGGTACTAACTCTAAGTATATATTTCTTGGAGATGTTGAACAAGTAGACAGAAAAATAAGAAAGGAGTCATGTTTAGAACAAGTAATGGAAATTTTTAAAGAATCACCTATAATTGGTACTATATGATTTTCTGACGGAGATTGTGTTAGACATCCAATAATTCCAGAAGTCTTACAACAACTTAGAATACATGGAATATAATATGGAACAGAGAGGCTAATTACTAGTACTCTCTGTTTTATTTTAAAAATACTATATACAAATATAATAAAAAAAATTTTCTTAACTTTATTATTAAATGATGAGAAATTTTTAAAAAATAATCCTATATTTGTGAAAATAATAAATTTCTAACAAGACAAATAAAAAACAACATGAATGGACTCTGAAATCTTTTTAAGGAGGTTATACAAACCTATGGAATAGGAATGGGCATTTTCTTATTATTAATAATTGGAACAATTTACTTCTTGTATCTTATGAATAAATATAATGCTAGGGCTATTGAAAAATACTTAAAGGATAGGATGTTAGAAAAGGAGAAAACCCACACAAAGGCTGCTGTATATAGAAGAGATATTATGCCAAAAATAAGACACTCCTTAGATGAACTCGCATCTACTGTAAATGCCGATAGAGCTATGTTATTTGAATTATCTAATGGTAGTCAAAACTTAATAGGACTTCCTTTTTTGTATGCAACAGCTACATCGGAAGTAATTTCAAAACGAACATTCCCAGTAATACAGAAATATCAAAAAGTAAATACTTCCATAATTGCTTCTTTTTTAGAGGCTCTAGAAGAAAAAGGATATTTTTATTTCAATGATTTAGAGGATATAAAAGATGAATTTCCTACAATGTACCAATTTATGAAACCTAATAATGTTCGTTCTGGAATGTTCTATACTTTATATGGAGTTGATAATAATATTGGTTTTTTATGTGTAACAACTACTGGACAGAGAAAGTTCCCAAGAGAAGGAACTATTACAAAAATTGCAAGTACAGCACAATTAATTAGCTCTTTACTAAACTATAATAAAATAAATAATGGAGAATAATATGCGAGTTGATAAGGAAAATGAATATGTATCTTATAATGATGAATTACATAAATACTGGCTAAAAAGTTCTGGTGAATACTGTGTTTCAGCAACTACATTGATTCATAAATTTGCAACCTTTGATGAAGACTTTTGGTCATCTTATAAAGCCTTTGAAAGGATTGCTCCAGAATCTTTTAAGGGGATTAAAAAAACCTTACTTAAAACAAAGAGAATACAAAAAAATATTTTAGAAATTTTAGATGTAGATAAAGAAACATTTAAGAATGCTAAAAAAGAAATACTAGCTGAATGGGCTTTAAAAAGAGATGAGTCATGTGTTAGAGGAACTAAGTTTCATAATGAACAAGAAGCAGAACATTGGAATGGAAATACTAATGAAATAAAACAATTAGGATTAGGAGGTTCTTTTCCACCCATTAATACAAATAAAGTAGAGTTAGGTAAAAAAGGAGTTTATCCAGAGATTTTATTATCTAGAATTTCTAATGATAAAATGCTAAAAATAGCTGGACAAGCTGACTTAGTAATTGTTGATGGTAATGAAGTTCACGTACTAGATTATAAAACTTCCAAAGCTATTGATAAAAAAGCTTATTTTGATACTCGTGCTAGAAAAGCAACTATGATGAAATATCCTTTAAATAATATAGAGGATTCTAATTTCTGGCATTACACTCTACAATTATCTTTATATGCATGGATGATAGAAAAAGAATATCCAGAAGCAATCATAAAATCATTAACAATTATACATTATGATCATGATGGAAAGGTTACTAATTATGAATGTGAATATAGAAAAAAAGATGTAGAAAGAATGTTAGCTTTTTATAAGAACCAATTGGCAGATAAAAGATTTAAAGAATCTATTAAAAAAATAACTTTCTAATGAATCAAATAATAAAAGGAACATTAAATAATATGTTTAATGCAAAAGAAGATTTATTTAGAAAAAGAATAGAGATATGTAAAGAATGTAAGTTATTTAAAGAGCATTCAACTTTTGGAATGGTATGTAATAATAAACTATATTTAAACCCTATTACTGATGAAGTTTCTAAAACTGCTAAGAAAGGATTTAAAAAAGGATGTGGTTGTATATTATCTTCTAAAACAAGAGTAGAACATGCTAAATGTTTAATTAATAAATGATAATGTAAAATGAGCAAAAACACAATTGAAACACAAGGAAGAATTTTTATGGGAGACCATGGTAGTAAACTAATAGTACCAGAAAACCCAATTGAAGATCAAGCAAAAGAGTTAAAAGAAGAAAAAGAGGCAGAAAAGGATGCTGAAAAAGCTAAAGAACTATTACTAGAAGCTAAACAAGCTAAACAAGACGAAATTAATGAAAAGCTTAAAGATCTAGAAATGTTACCAGTGGGTAATAAAGTTCTTATTAGTCCTTATCCAGAAAATCCCTACAAAAAAGTAGTAGAAGGAAGTATTATAGTAGACTTTGATGAGAGTGTATTTAAAAATCCTGATACAGGAGAGTGGGATAAAAATGAACGTTTAGTAGGATGTGCCAAGGTTATTGAAGTTGGTCCAGACTGTAAATGGTTACAAGCAGGAGACGATGTATATTATGATACAAGAACAGTTTATCCTATGCCGTTTATGTCTTTAGGATATAAGCTGACTCATGAACCAGGCGTTTTAACTTTTATAAATACTAAATTAAAAGATAGGGTAAATGGAAAATAAAGTATTTTTCCTTCCAGGAGATGTAGTTACTATAAAACAAGATCTCCCAAATAAACCAACTATGTTGGTAAATAGAAAAGTGAAGAAAACAGTTAGGATAAAAGATACAAAGAATGATTACTTGCAGGGTATTTTATGTAGATGATTTACCACTGCTGGTGAAGTTCAAGAAGAGATTTTTAATACTAAAGACCTAATAAAATTATAAAAATGGATGAAGAGCAAAGAAAAGAATTGTATAATTTATTTAGATTATTATTTGCTGCACAAGTAGATTCTGATAAATATAGTCAAGTGGAATCTTATGAAGAATTAAATACTTTATTAGAGCAGAATCCTACTGACAAAAGTGCAGTTGAGCAAACTATGAATAAGTATACAGAAGAAGAATTACTACAGATAGCTGCAAATCTACAAGGAGAAGATGTAGAGTCTGCAAAAAAGGGCAAGAAATTAGAGTACGCGAAAAAACTTCGTAGCTATAAAAAAGGTCAAAAATGTAAATGTGGATGTGATTTAGTTTTAACAAAAGAAAGTGGAGGAAAACTTACACAGAAGTGCGCATGTGGATGTAAATTATAATAAATATGAAATTTTTTATATATGATCAGAGCAGTGGAAAGCTAGTTTTAAATAAAGAGGAAATTTTTGTATTATCAGAATTCAAAGCTCTAATAAATAGTCCTAAAAGAGCTAAATTAAAAGATAAGATGGATAAAGTATTCAGAGAGTTTACATATATCTATCTATTTTTTGATTGAGAGAGTCCTTATTTTCAATATCTTGAACAAGATAGACACAGGGAATCATTAACAGATGCAGGACTTACAGAGAAAGAATTTGATGATCCTTTATTTAGAGCAGCTTGTAGGAAATATGATGAAATACAAAATGCATCAAAAATTGGGAGGTTACTAAAAGCCTCCTATTCTACTATAGATAAAATAACACACTACTTAGAAAACCTTAATTTGGAGGAGAGGGATGAAGCAACAGGCAAACCTATTTTTAAGACCAAAGATGTTATTGCAGAAATAAGTAGTGCTGGAAAATTGTATGATTCTGTAAAAACATTAGAAATATCATTTAAAAAAGACCTAGAAACAGATAATCCTTTAAGAGGGGATATATCTGCAGGCTTATTTGATTAATTATGACGTGAGATGTAAAAAAAGAAGATGATATAGAATTCTTTGATCCAGATCTTTCTTATGAACTTACAGGTTATAGACCTATAAATAAAACTCGAGGAAAAGATTTTAAACCAGAGTGGTTTACAGAAACTTCTAAAAATAAATTAAAGACAGGTTCTTATAGTGGATTAATGATAGGAACTAAAACACATAGAGACTTTTGAAAAAGAGAATTAGATAGATGTATTAACGGCTTAGAAGTTAATGGGTATAAAATTACTGGGGATAATTATTTTTGACTAAACTACTATAGATTAAAACAATCAATAGAAGGTAATAAAGCCTCTTCAGGACGATCATTAAGTTTTCCAAAATTTCTAGTTTTCCAATATGAATATTTTCACTATATAGAAATGTGTGAAATGTTAGGAAAAGATGTTGGATTACTCAAAGCTAGAGCATTAGGTTTTTCAGAAATGGCTGCTTCTTTATGTGTTAGACCATTTATAACAACTTCTAATTATAGAATTGTAGCTTCTGCTTTCTCAGATAGGCATTTAAAACCTCTACTTGCTAAAGTTTGGTCACAATTAGATTGATTAGCGCAAGAAACAGAAACTGCCTTTAAAAGGGTTCGTATGGTTTTAGATAGTAAGTCTCATAAGAGAGCTTCTAAAAAAGATAAGTATGGTACTGAATTTGGTCATATGGCTGAAATAGAAGGTATTGTAGCAGATTCTCCTGAGAAAATTAGAGGAGATAGAACTGAACGCTTGCTCAAAATAAAAGGGCAAGGATAAACGAGGTTAATTGCGGGAACCTCCTTAAGTCTTTAATACAGCGGCTAATTTAGCGCAGCAGAAGAGGTAATGCTCTTTGGATTGTAAAAACTTAAAGAATTGGAAAATCCGCAACCAAGCTTCCTAATTTAAAGGAAGAAGGTTCAACGACTATGGGTGTATATAGAGACGCCCTTAGGGATAAGTATCCCGAAACGCCTCGCCATATTTAAGTATGGAAGATATAGTCTACTCTTAAATGAAAATTTAAGAAATTCTGGATTGTAAATTTAGAATTAGTGCAAGATTAACGACTTTGCATTTTAATATTACGCTTTGAAGAAGCAGGATCAGACAAAGTATTTAAAAAGAAGTGGTTACAAGGGGAAGCTCTTATTACAGTATTAGGAGGTGATAGAATTGGAACTAGAATAGGCTGAGGAACTGGAGGTGACAAAGGAGTCGCTTTAGAGGGTATTAAAGATATGGTAATCAATCCAATAGTATTTAATGTACTACCTTTTAAACATAACCACACTCCTGATGGTCAGTTTATATATTCTTCAATGTTTATTCCTGCTTATAAAATGGTTGCAAAACTTGTAGATAATAGAGGATGGTGTGATCCTGACAAAGCAAGAGAATGGTACGAAAAAGAAAGAGAAAAGAAAGTAGAAGATCCTGAGGGACTTCTTATATATAAAGCTGAATATTGCTTTACTATAGAGGAAGCTCTTATTCAACAAGGAGATAATATATTCCCTAGAGAGCAACTAGCAGAGCAGCAGGCTCAATTAACTGTTTATAAAAGTATAAAACCACCAAAAGCTGGATATTTATCATGGACATATGATGAATCAGGCACTAAAACTGGAGTAAAATGAAAAGAAGACCCAGCAGGAAGAATCCTAATAAAAGAACATCCTATAAAAACTGAAGACGGAGGACAATATCAAAATCTGTACGTTGGAGGAATTGATTCTATTGATATAGGTAGTGCAGACAGTTCTGCTAAAAAAGGAAGTTCAGAAGAAAAGAAATTATCTGATTTTTGTATTGTTATTAAAAAAAGAATTTTGGGGTTATCAGATCCAGGTTATGTAGCTATGTATAAAGAAAGACCTAGAGATCCTAGAGAAGCTTATGATATAACAGCTAAACTATTAGTATATTATGGAGCTAAAGCAGTGCTAGAGTCTACTAGAACAGCAATATTAACCTACTTTAGGGACAATAAATTATTATCTCTTTTAATGAAGAGACCTAGGGCAACAATGCCTAATGTAACTAAAGGAAATCCTAATATGTATGGTACTCCTGCTCCAACTAAAGTAATTGTACATGCAAATGAATTAATTTATGATTTTGTATTGGATTATTGTCACACTATTCCAATTGAAGAAATGGTAACTCAATTGCTCAACTATTCTTATGATAGAAAAAAGTATTTTGATATTATCGCAGCTATGGGAATGGCGGAACTTGCTGATGAAGAACTCTCTTGAAAAAAACCAGAAGAGAAGGAAAAAATAAATAAAGAGTTTAGAAATATTGGATGGTTTAAAGATGGCAGAGGCTATAAACATTATGGAGTAATTCCAACAACAGAAGGAGAACGATATGCAGCTAATAGAGTTAGAAAAGAAGATTCTTGACTATATGGAGAATCTATATAATGTAGAATATAGAGGAAGATTAGAGGTACATAAAAATGATACAGAATATACATTAATTTTAGGTGTACCTTCTTATATGGCTCCAACTTATATAAGTATGGGCACTGATGAGGAGGATGTTTTTCTCGAATATGCCTATTCTGAACTTAAAAATAGAAATTACTTAAGAATAGAAATATATAAAGTAATAAAAACTAATGAGTAATAAAAAAGAAAAAGAACCTTTTACTAACTGAGTAGATAGAGCTATCTCTGATTTAGTGTATGAAAAAGTACAACTAATGAAAGCTTTTAATTACTATCATGGTAAAAGAGACCCAGAGCAATTTAGGCACTTAGAGGAAAATTATGGTATAGGTACTCCTACTTCTGTAGAATTTATTCCCTTAGTAAGGAAACATATAGATGTATTAGTAGGAGAGTACTTATCAACACCTGTTACACCTAAAATATCATGTAAAGATAAAGAAACTTTATCTAATATACATAAAGATAAACAAATAGCAATAAATAAAGCTATAAGGAAAGTATATAAACAATACCTACAAAAATCTATTTATCATTCTAAAGAAAATAACCAACCTTTTAAAGATCCAGAATTAGCCAAAAGAGTTGATATTTTGGAAGACACACTAGACAGAAATTTTATTTCCGATTATGAAATTGCTGGACAAAATATTATAGAGTATTCTATGCAGTCTAGGAGTATTGATTTTATTAATAAAAGGAAAATGTTTTTACTAGATTTATTAATTGGTGGAATAGGTTATTATAGAATGACTCCTAGTTCTTCTGGGACTTCCGTTGATTTTTCTGTATTAAACCCCTTAGATACTTTTATTGATAAAAATGTAGAATCAATATATTTAAAAAATTCTCCTAGAGCTGTTGTTAGGGCTCAATTAACTAAACAACAAATTCTAGAAAAATATGGTAAATATTTAGAGGATGAAGAGATAGAGGAACTTGATTCCTTAGAAGCATACTCAGAAAATGAGTATGATACTACTGATTTAAGAACTTACGATAATCCTGAAGAGCCTGATGGTATTCTAGGAGGTTTTGAAGTTACTCCAATGAATGGTTCTGGTTCTAAATATTTTAGAACACTTCCTGTATATGAAGCAGAAAGACTAATTACAGAAAAAGAAAAGGGTAAATATATTACTCACCGAGAACAGGCTGTAAGAATAGGACATCATATCTATATTGATTTAGGAAGAGATAATTATATAACTAGATCTATGGAAGATCCTGAAAAATGTACATTAAGTATAAATGGAATTTTCTACACAGATCGGAATGGAGACCCATTTTCTTTAGTACTAGCAACAGCTAATTTACAGGATTAAATTTAGTCCTGTCTAAATCCCGTGAACTCAGGGAAAATCCTTAGAGCTTTAAATACCAAGGTATATTAGTAATAATATATTGGATGAAGTAACTACTCATGTATGGTAACAAGTTTAAAGATTGGATAATCCTGACCCAAGTTTCCAAATGGAAAAAGGAGCAACGACTATTATGTAGGATCAAGTGATCCGAAGTGCGGGAATAATAATATATATGATATAGTCTGGTCTGTATAGAAATATACAGCAGCTACGGCGGGTATAGTTTAACGAACTATATTGAACAAAACGAAATTTGATTGTCTTCACTTCTATAGGGATAATGTTATTGCAGAATCTGGAAGTGTCGGAGATTGGATAGATATAGCACACCTACCTAAATTTTTAGGGGAGGATGTTACTGAAAGACTTGTAAAGTGAAAAGCCTATAAAAAAACTGGTATGGCTCTTTATGATTCTGGACAAGAAGGACAAGCGATAAATACTTCTTTTGGAGGATTTGATGATACTATAAAAGTACAGACAATCCAAGCTATAGAATTAGCTATACAGAGGACAGAAGAAACTACCTCTACTATTACAGGAGTATTTAAAGAAAGACTAGGAGGAATAGAACAAAGAGATGCTGTTACTAATGTACAAGTAGGTATTGTAAATTCTTCTCATATCACAAAACAGTATTATCAATTAATGGATTTAATGACAAGCGAAATATTAATGGATATTTTAGATCTGTCTAAAATTGTCTATAAAAAAGGTATTTCTGGTACTATAGTTTTAGGAGATAGGCTTAATAAAGTATTTACTGCAGAATCAAAACATTATACTATGACTAGTTATGATGTGCATATTGCTGATAGTTCTGAAGTTATTAAAGAGCAAGAATCTATTAAACAATTAATCATTGAACTAATTAAAGGAAAAATGATTGATCCTGATGTTGCAGTTGAAGCAGTTACTACTAAGAGTTTGACTAAAATGAAAGAAGTTATTGCTCGTTCAATGGGAGAAAAGAAAGCTGAAAATAGCCAAATGTCACAACTTTCCCAACAAGTTCAGGAGTATGAGCAGCAATTGAAGGAAGCTACGAAGAAGTTAGAAGAATATGAGAAAGAAATACAAAGAAATGATTCTGAAAAAGCTTCTTTAGAAAAAGAAAAATTAGAGCATGAAAAATCTATTGATTGGTTTAAAGCGAAGTCTGAAGATGATTTTAGGAAAGAAACTTTGGAGCACAACAAAGGAAGAGTTCAATTGGAAGGTTTACAATTACTTGACACTAGCTCAAACAATGACGAAGTTAGAGACACTTAATATTATATTAGATCCTGCCCATGGTGAAGAAACTCCTGGAAAAAGATCTCCTGATGGTAATCATCGGGAGTATCTATGGAGCAGACAAAGATGTGTAAGAATTAAGAAAAAATTAGAGATATTAGGATATAATGTTTACATTACTAATGAAACTCCAAATGAAATAGGTATTACTAATCGTAAGAATATAGCAAATAAACTAGCTTCTGGAAATACACTACTAATATCATTACATAATAATGCTTTTGGTGAGGGATGAACAAGTATAACTGGTTATTCTGTTTACACAAGTAAAGGACAAACTAAATCAGATGAATTTGCTGATGTTCTAATGAAGGAGTTTAAAGAAGTTTTCCCAGAACTTAATGACAGACCAGAATATTCTGATGAAGATTTAGATAGAGAAGAAAACTTTACAGTTTTAATGGGAAATTATTATGCTGTATTAATTGAATGACTATTTCAGAATAATAAAAAAGATGTAGAAATAATAAATGATCCTAATTATATAATTAGGTTTGAAAACTGTATTATAAAAGCTATAGAAAAATGATCACAGAATATTTAAATAAAGAAATAACAGTTTATAGTCCAGAAGTTGTAGGAACTTCCTATGCATTTATTTTAGAAGAATGAGATGGAGAAGCCTTTATATTTACAAACAGTGTAATAACTACAAATTCTGGTGTTTTAACAGTGGAAAAAGATGGTTATTATAGAGTTTCTGAATATCCTCTAACAACTACTGGAACTTATTATATACAAGATAATATATTGTATAATGTTGAAGGCCAGACAGATGGAGCAGATTTAGTAGCAAATGAAATTCCTGATGAAACATATGATTTAGTTGTGTATGAGTATTTAGAGATTTTTTATAAAAATTTAATTAGTGATAGATTAATAAAAGGTATCTGTAATTGTGCATGTCAGGATAAATTAGTAATAGATACATTAACTATAGGTTTAGAGATGTTGAAAATGTTAGAAAAATATAAACAATATTATGAAGTTTATAGAATTCTTAAACAATTAGAAACCTGTGATGATTTTATAAATATTAACTGTGATTGCAATGGATAATGATTTGATAATTCTGCAAAAAGGTAAAGAGTTACTAAATAATTTAAATTATGGTTCTATACAATTTAATGAAAAATTTTATGAGTTTATTTTAGCTTATAAAAATGATTTAATTTCAGAGGATGTATTTCAATATTATAAGAACAATATTTTTTATAGGACTTTAGTAACTTTAGATTTACCTAATAAAATTGTAGTTGATGGAGAAGATATTTACATAACTACTTTTGAGATAATAGATATAGACCCAAAACCTATAGATTCAGTAGTAAGATTGGAAATTTCAGCAGATTTAGATTTTAGAGTTCTAGATGATTCAGAAGTGAATATTACAGACTCTTTTATTGAAGTGGAATCAAATGTATGAGAATTTCCATTAAATAGTTTTATTGGATATAAATTTAAAATAGAATTAATTTAACTATGGATAAATTGTATGATAGAGCTCTTCAACTTATTATTGAGGGCTATGACGGTATTTTGGATCCCACAATAGAACTTATTGCTGAGGATTCTTTAAAAAATCCATATAGATTAGCAACAGTTCCAATAAATGGAGAGACTATTGTAGAATTTTCTAAACCATTTTTAAATGACAATTATTATCTAACTATTAAAAGATATACAGCTACAAATGGAACAATAGTTGAGTATGGATGAGATATAATAAATGAAACCAGGGAGTCTTTTACTTTTATCCCACCAACAAGATTTTTAACAGGAGAATTGACTTATGAAGCACATTATTTTAATTAGTTTATTTATATTTATATCTATTATAGGAAAATCTCAGAATGTATTTTTTCCTTCATTAGAAACAGATAGTGTAGATGTTACTTGATATGTAACTCATGCTAATGGTATTTTAGAAAAGCATTCCGCAACTGTAGGGCAGTTAAGAGACTCTTTGTCTTTATACTATGATGTAGAGCAAGTAGACAGTATTATAGTCGAATTAATGGATACTATTTCTGTTAATAGTTATAATATAGATTCTCTGTGGGACCGTGAGGAAATTGATCCTTTTTTAACTACTCAAAACACATTTACAAAAGAACCAACAGGTTTTTTAAGCCCTTCTAATGTTATACTCAACTACAATTCAACAACGAGAACAATAACATTAACAGGAACTAC